>JACIVX010000029.1 GCA_014361295.1 Methanomassiliicoccales archaeon
GGCGCATCATCCAATTGGGATTAGCAGGCCATCCCTTCGGCGGTCTCGATCTGTCCACGCCTGCCACCTGCGTCAGCTCCTCATACAGCAGTGTTGCCGTGCCTTCGAAGCACCGCTCCTTCAGGGCCTCCTGCCGAGCCAGCTCGACCACAGCCGAAGCCAAAATATCGCTCTCGATCAGCGTGTTCATGCTCTCCGAGCGGTTTCGTTCGTACGCCTCCAGGAAGTCGCCCTCATCCCAGGGCATGACTTCCTCGCATGCAGCGATCCAGATCGCGAAGTCAGCCATCCTTGGCAACCGGCCACGCAGCCTCTCCTTCGCTCTGGTGCGGTTTCTGAGCCCTGCAGAGGCAGCATCAGCGAGTAGCCCCCAGATCTCTGGGAGATATGACTCCACGGCGCTAATCAGCTCAGCCTCTGAGCGTCTATCTGAGCTCGAAATTGGTTTCAATGAGATTGTGATGATGCGATCCAGCAGATCCGGTCTCGTGGGGGCTGCCTCGATTCCGTTGAGGACACACGGCCTGCGTACCGAGATGGCGGCCTCCTCCCAATCCGTATACTTCTGTCGTTTGCTGTATGTAGCGCCCGTGGAAAAGCAGCATAACGCATCTGAGAGCCAGTCCTGAATTCCGCTCAGGTTGTCGAAGCTCAGAATCCGCTCGTTTCTCGCTGCAACAAACAGATCCTCCTCGTCCCTCGGTGGTCTCCTGAGGAGATTATCTGACGGATCTGTGATTAATTTCAGCATCTGAGCTAGGATCGATTTTCCAGAGCCTTGTTCGCCTTCCAGGACCAGGTGCACGTACGGACCATGCGGCCATACGGCCTGGAGCATCCAAGAGAGCGTCAGGATGATGCTCTCTCTGTCGCTTAGCCGAAGCAGTTCTATGACATTCTTCCAGGAACCACCGCGCCGCGGCTCTGGAATCGGTGTTATCCGGCCATGTCGGATGAACCGCACCGGTGCACGGTCGACAAGCTTCCAGCCTTCAGCAGAGATCTCCAGGATCTTCCAGTCAGACCGTCCAAGGTCGATATAGATCTTGTTGTCATGTTCCGCTATGCGAAGATACGTTTTGTGTACTTCGCGGCTCGCTGCTATTGAATCCAGCAGATCCACGATAGATAAAATATCCTCTTTTCGTGGCGTCTTTCCGAATTTATCATGAAACTTTCTTGTGAGAAAATGCCTGAATGGTGCGGATTTTACAGGATAACTAGCGAAGCCGCTGTTGATGAAGAAGGATACGTAACCAGTTCCTGCACCATCATGCCATAACTCTACGGTTTCTAAAATTTCATTAAGTAACTGGTCTTTCAGTGCTACCTTTTTCTGTGGGGGATCAGATTGATAAGCGCTTTTCAGACTCTTTAGAGCCTCATCACGTGTATATTCATGATCGCCTCGATCACGCACTGCCTGCTGGTACCTAAGCATATATTCGCTAGCGGTGGATGCATCGATTCCATAATTACGCAGCAGGCAAGCGAGCTCAAAGCCGGTGCGGTTCCGGCATCCTGCGATACCGCGCTCGATCGCTGTCTGCAGGCAGTCCTCAGCGATCTTCTGCAGACCGTCGGCTCTTAACACGACTTCGCGCTGTACGTTCTGCAGCCGCTCGATATTCGCATCCAGTCGAGCCTTACCGATATTGTTTTCGGAGAATGAGATACCAAGCCGCTGAAGCTCCTCCACAAGCCACTTAAACGAGACTGTGGCCGGTGGTATGTCCTGGACCATCTTGTAGTCGATCCGCACGCCATCAACCGACTTCCACGAGGGGGGGATGACTTGGTACGTTCGCTGCAGCTTGATCTCGCCCACATGAGCGCCATTTCGATACAGCTTGATCTGTGCGATATCTTGTTTCTTTCCGATTCCCTGCAGAATCTGAGCGATCTCTGTCTCGCTCTCGCTCCATCGCACGAGATATGCCAGCCTGCCTGGTCTGGTCTCCCACGCTGTCGTTTCTGGTATCTGGAGATCTTTTACAGCATCCGGATGATCCAGATCAAGCACCGCGTGCGGATGATTGACAAGAATACCGATATTGCCTTTCTTGCACCACCGCTGCGCTTTCTCGAAGCTATGCGGTTTATTCTGCCATCCTTTCTCTGTCGGTGGATATTTCTTTCCAGCCTCGATAAGCACAAAACCGAGGCCATAAAACGCGGTTGGAACGGTGTTTGATGACTTGTTCGCATCTGTACGATCAGCATTCTTTATATATCCGGACGTCACTGCAATATTCTTGTAGGAACGACTGGCAGATGTCTTGTTCATGAAAATCACCTAAGCACTTGCATCTGTCAGGCCTTTTCTCTCATACTCTTCGATTTTCGCAGCTAGCATTTCTCTGATGATAGCGCTAATCGATATGTTCCTTTCACGTGCGAGCTGGATGAGCTGATCACGCATTTCAGGAGTGACTCTAACACCAAAGTAGCAGTGCCTTATTTTATTCGATGCATGGACTGGTCTGTATCTAGTCGATCTGATACTCTTCATACAATCACCTAAGCACTTGATTTTTTTTCGTACATGTCCTATATGTATTAGTATAAATATTTTACGGTTATATCATACACGGTTTATAAAAGCCGTTTCTTTGAAATTTCTTTAGACATGTTATACTCCTTGAGCCGCGCTACATTTTCTCATAATTTTAGAGAAGTTCCTCCATGCACCACTTCAGATCAAAAGTCCTCTTTACCAGCTCAGTCGTTCCATATGATGTATGAATCCAGCTCTTTTGGTGCGTATCATCCTGATGGAATGCGCCAAAAACTATTTCATTCGACGAGTCGAATTAAAATCAAAAAAACATTCGAGACGACCGCTAGCGATCCTCACACGTGCACAAGTGCGTTGATATACCTGTGATATTCGTCAAAAATTTTTCGAAGTTCTCCACAGGCTCGATGAGAAAATTTTGGATAATGTGAATTCAAGTTGGCCGTAACACCCAGTGATCGCCGTCAAAGGATTCCTTCGGATCGCGGCCACGATTTTGCACCAACACGAATGCTGCAAGCTTCTTCAGACTCTCCATCACCACTGCAGGGGACGCACCGAGTTTTTGCGAGAGCTCGAATGCTGGAGCACCATGAGCTGCGCGGTTTTTGAGACATTCTATGATACGCATGTCCAGCTCGCTGAGATCTCCACGCCGCATGAGTTCCGAGATGCGATCATTCAAGCTTGCAGGTTCGGTGCTCGTCGCATCTCCTCCTCCGTCTCCAGGAGAGCCGCATCCCGCTCCTCCAGCTCCACCACCATCCCCACCCCTCCCCTCTACAGGTGCACCCGATGCTGATTTTGATAAATCGCTATCCGGCGACATTTGGCGACATTTGGCGACATCAAAATCGCTATCTCCGTCGACATTTTGCGACATGATCGACATTTTACCTTCAAAGTCCGTCTTTAGCACCCTCGCACTTCCTAACCCCCCTGATTTTAGGACTTTTGAGGTAAAATGTCGATCATGTCGATCATGTCGTTCAGTGCTATCGTTTTTGATGTCGACAAATATCGACGATGTCGACGGAGAGCTCTGTTTTGAAATCAGGGCGTTTAAAGAGATTCTTATCATCTTTGCGCCTTTCTCGTCGCGCAGATCTTCGATATCGACGCCGTGCGCTCTCAGAGCCGGTGCCATTCGCTTGAGTCGGCGCATCATCCAATTGGGATTAGCAGGCCATCCCTTCGGCGGTCTCGATCTGTCCACGCCTGCCACCTGCGTCAGCTCCTCATACAGCAGTGTTGCCGTGCCTTCGAAGCACCGCTCCTTCAACGCCTCTTGGTGCACAAGATCCACAACAGCAGAGGCCAGGATATCGCTCTCGATTAAAACAGACAGGCCGGCGGTGCGGTTCTTCGTGTATACATCAAGAAACTCTCCACGGCTCCACGGCATGACTTCCTCACATGCAGAGATCCAGATCGCAAAATCCGCCATGCGTGGAAGCCGTCCGTGAAGTTCCTTCTGCACTCGATCGCGGTTTCTGAGTCCTGCTGAAGCCGCATCCGCAAGCAGGCACCAGATCTCTGGAAGATATGCCTCCACAGCCTGGAGGAGCCCAGCCTCACTCCGCCGGTGCTCCACAGATATCGGTTTCAGATTGATAACGATTGTTCGATCCAGTAGATCAGGCCTTGAAGGTATGGCCTCGATGCCGTTGAGAATGCACGGCCTGCGTACCGAGATGGCGGCTTCCTCCCAGTCGGTGTATTTCTGGCGCTTAGAGTAGGTCGCGCCCGTGGAAAAGCAGCAGAGAGCGTCTGAGAGCCAGTCCTGAATTCCGCTCAGGTTGTCGAAAGAGAGAATCCGCTCGTTTCTCGCTGCAACAAACAGATCCTCCTCATCTCTCGGTGGTCGCCTTAGGAGATGGTCCGATGGATCTGTGATGAGCTTCAGCATCTGAGCGAGCATCGATTTACCGCTGCCTTGCTCTCCTTCCAGGACCAGGTGCACGTACGGACCATGCGGCCATACGGCCTGGAGCATCCAGGAGAGCGTCAGGATGATGCTCTCATGATCGCTCAGTCGAAGTAGTTCTATGACATTCTTCCAAGAACCACCGCGCCGCGGCTCTGGAATCGGTGTTATCCGGCCATGTCGGATGAACCGCACCGGTGCACGGTCGACAAGCTTCCAGCCTTCAGCAGAGATC
>JACIVX010000030.1 GCA_014361295.1 Methanomassiliicoccales archaeon
AAGGTTCCGGTTCGACAGGAAGAATTATTACATTTATTGTCAGCGTTGTGGGGTTGTTTTATCAGCCCTGTACCCGTATAGTGCTGGTTTGCGGTTGTATCTGCCATGGGGGATACTATGAACAAGTCTATGATCCTGTGGGTTGACAGGCCATAATCCCACCTGTACCCACATATATCCACATGTACCCACCTGTATCCCACTGGTGGGTGGGTGTGGGAAAGCCTTTTTAACTCTTTTTATGGTTTTACGGTTTTGCAGAAAATCGCATTCCCTGTAAGATAATATAAGAAAAAATAATACATGTTTTTACGGTCTGGGCTAAGTTTTAATAGCAAGAACAACAAGAAATAGTTATGAAAAAGCATGTTGTTGAGTGGGGTGGAAATACCGCACACCAAAACCCCACCAACACAGTCACCCTGCAGAAAATGTAGGGGTACATTGCAGAATGGTACCCTGCATAGGGTTGTAAAGCCCTGGCTTATTCTATGACTAATAGGGCATATAAAATTTGTTAATCTCCTCGGTTCTGCAGGGTGACACCAAAAACAAAAGGGGTGATCACCTTGGATAAAAAGGCGATAACAGTCGAGATAGGTATAGAGGAATACTTGAAACTGCAGGATTTAAGGGTTGAATCCCTCAAGACTGGTAGGTTTGTGTCTGTTGGGTGTGTCATGAGGGATGCCCTTAAACACTACCTGCAGGAGGTTGACCTGAGAGAGAAATACCTCCAGCAGGCAGAGGACAATAAGAAGGAGTTGATAAGATGAGTGGCAACCACAACCACCCACCCCACAGAACCACCCCTATAGAGGTGAACTACGATCCACCAAAGGAGGTGAACTACGATCCACCAAAGGAGGTGAACTACAATGAATAGTATGTCAAAGAAGGAATATAAACATTTTGAGCGATCAATAACCCTACACATTAAACACGCTGATTTTGAATTAATAGGCCAGAAATACAGGGACAGAGACCTCTACGAGTACCTGTTCATCAAGAAGAGTAAACCAATCCACACAGCCACAGGTAAAACCAGCAACCTCTACGAGATCATATCAGAGGATAAAGACCCTGATGAAGCCCTCAAAATCATAGGGGACACATTCACAGAGGATGATATAAACATCCTCCTCAGGGGAGGGTTCCATGATGATAACAAGACCCCTGAGGGTGTCCTCGAGTTAATCCAGCACATCCTCCTCGCAGGTGAGATGCTCCACCCAGGAGGGGATGCTATTGAACCCCAATCATTCAAGGACTACCCTGAGAAGATACAAGCCTACGCTGACCAGTTAATCAATGATGACAGCATCGACATCCTCGAATCCATCACCAGAGTCATAGGGGAGGCTCATTATGGTGATGAGAAGGCCGTGAAATTACTCCTATTATCCATCGGCACCCTATTCCTCAGGGACACCCCACCAGTCCACCAGGCACTGAGGGGCTCCACAGGTTCAGGTAAAACAGACCTTGTATTGAAGACAGTACTCGCAGTCCCTGAGAGGTATGTGCACATCCTCAGATCAGCATCACCTAAATACTTATTCTACGCATCAGAGACTGGCATCCTCCGTGAAGACTACAATATCTTCGTATTTGATGATATTGAGTTGAATGATGAGATCATAGCGATCTCCAAGACCATCACAGATAACATCCTCCCAGAGAAGGAACACCACACCGTGAAGGATCAGGAGGCCCTGAAACTGGAGATCCCAGGGGAGGGCTTGGCGATATTCACAAGGGCGAGGGACATCCATGATAATGAACTCAATGACAGGCTACTCTACAATAACCCAGTGGAGGATGAGGATCACAGCAGATTTGTGAAGGAGAAGATCAAAGAGGAGGCTATCTCAGGGTCAGTGATGGATGATAAGAGGATCATGGAGGCCTACGAGGTCATCAGGGCAGTCTATGAGCGATTGATAGAGGATGATGTCAGGGTTTACAACCCCTACCTCCACCTACTCGACCTGCGAGGGTATAGTAACAGGGACATCAAGCACATAGTTGGACTTGTGAAGGCCGTGACATGGTACAGGCAACATAAGAGGAGGAGGGAGGGGAGTTATGTCCGTGAAAATGGCCATGACATTATCATCGGCACTGAGGATGACCTGAGGGATGCATTGGAGTTGTGGATGTCCATAGACACCCTCCAAAGGTATAAGTTGGACAGGAAACAGGAGAAATTCCTCAAATCCCTACCAGAATACTCTGATGAGTTATATAAACAGCATACTGGTTCAATCTTTGAGGATGCTCCTGAACTTCCAACTTATAGGGGTCTCGCTGAGAGGCTTGGGTTGAGTAAATCAACAATATATCGGTGGGTTAAGGGGAGGCATGACAAAGACAGAGACATCGAGGGCTTAGAGGATAAGGGTCTTGTTACTATCAAGCCATTGGAACCTGAGAATCCTAAATCACCATCACTGATATACCTCACCCCAGGTATTGTTGGGAAACACCTCCAACTCAAAAATGGTGGAGAACCCTCAGAATCTGAATTTACCCTGTTCCCCAGTGTTGACCAAGGCTTGGGAACAGTGGAGAATACTCGGATTTGGAAAAAAACCATATTCCATAGTATGTTCTTAGGTGTTTCCCAAATTCAAAGTAACATACAGGACAATTTAATACAAGAATGGCTTGATAATAATACTAATCCCATGGAGACACATGAGGATGTTGTTGAATTCATTGTCGATGTCAGGGTCTTCATCCATGACAACCTGCAGACACCCTCTGATGTGACCTGCAACCCAGTGTATACCATACTGGGAAATGGGAAACACCCCCTGGAAACAGGTGGAGAATCCTCCAATCACGGAGATAAGCATGATTTGGTGTTGACCAGGGCCGGGTCAATAGTGGGGAATAGGGTAAACAGTGAAAATAATGGCTCTAAGGCCTCCAATGAAATGACATGTTTCCACAAAAAAAATTATTACTCTGGTGTGGGTGGTGATCTGCGGGATGAGTACATGGATGCAATGGCACGGGGTGATGACTCGAGGATAGGTGAACTTGAGGCGAGGATCCCACCAGACACACCAGAGAACCTTGAGGAGAGGAGGATCACCCTGAAAAAGAAACTCGAGGACAAGAGTATCAGTGCCGGGGAGAAGCTGGAACTCCTTGAGGAACTGGGAGGGGTGCTCTCAACTCTAATGAGGAAACCAGTGGGTAAGGAGAAGATTGTCGAGTATGCGAAGGAATTGGGTGATGTTCGGCGGGAGATAGAGGATATGCAGGGTGGGTGATCCATTATGCCCCTCTCCTTAGCAACTTCAAACCGTGTCCCTGAGGGTTGGAGGGATCTGATCATATCGGCTATGAGTAACCTCGCACCCCTCGGGAGGGATCCGAATACAAAGGAATTCACAGATGAAATCCACCACCTCTCGGGGGAAGATATGGGGACTGTGATGGAAATCCTGGGGATTGCATTGGCTGAGGGTTTCCTGGAATACGATGATCATTACAGGCTCATCCTCGGCCCTGCAGGTGAGGAGTATGTTCAGTTGGCATCACAGGTTAAGGTTGAGGAGACAAGGAGACTGACACTTCGAAGGGCCCTCAAGAGATTCAAGGATAAAAGGAGGGCCTGCAGGTACCTGTCCCTTGGGGATAAGGCCCTTTATGATTACTATTACTATGGTGGCCTGTGAATTATAATTCAATGTCCTTGTTGGGTGGAATGTGGAAGTCAACAAAACCCTCAAGATCCAAATCACCAAAGCCTTCAAGTAACCCCTTAAGGTCTTCAGGTTTGAACTCTGGGATGTCATCAAGGTTAAACTCTAAGAGTTCCTTAAGGTCGGGGCATTCAAGGTCATCAAATACTGGGAGGTCTTCAAGGCAAAAGTCTATTAGTGGTTCATTAGGGTCAAATCCTATTAGTTCTTCCAGGTTGAACTCTAAAACCCTGTTATCATCAATCTTCATGTGTAAATATCTATATCCTCCATGGATTAATAATTTTGGGAATTTTGGGAGGGTTGAACCATCACACCTGATAGAAAAAGATAGAAAAAAATCTAAAAAAATCAAAATAAAATCCACCCTGGGACTGGGTTCCCCCATCAAGTCCTGTAACATCAAAGAAATACAAAAAAATACAAAGAAATACAAAAAAATACAAAGAAATACAAAAAAATACAAAAAATTTTGGGGTGGCAGGGTGGAGTAAAACTGTAGTGTGATGATAGTGATTCCATGCAGGGTGAGTGTCATCCCCATCATCAGGTGCCCTGGGGCCTGCAGGGGGCTGTGATGGTGGCTTGTTCCATGGTGGAGTAGGGGTGGAGTGGACTGTAGTCGGGTTTAGTTGCTGTGTAGTCTATTCTTGTTGTGGTGCTGTTTTGTCTCCTGCAGTGTAGGTTGCAGGGATCGTATATTACACCTATTTTTACAATTTTTTCAGGGTCTACATGTATATGGGGTTGTGTTTTTCTGTGGTTTTGTGTGTGTTTCTGTGGT
>JACIVX010000031.1 GCA_014361295.1 Methanomassiliicoccales archaeon
ATCTTCTGTTACGTTTGTTACATAATTTTTTTTCGAAAACACTTCCACATATACATTTTAGAAGAGAACTTCGTTATGCGTTTCTATAACGAACAAAACCCTTAAACATTTCAATCCCATTTTGGCCTGATTTTAAGAGGATCTTATCGCATATTTGATATAATCATAATTTGTAATTTCAATCCCATTTTGGTCTGATTTTAACAGAGGGAGATAGAAGTCCCCTTCAGCAACATCATGACTAAGAATTTCAATCCCATTTTGGTCTGATTTTAACAAACAGGGGAGAAAGGCATAGAATTCCCAGACCCTGTCATTTCAATCCCATTTTGGTCTGATTTTAACGCCCAAAACTCTACTATAATCGTTGGGATACTATTATATTTCAATCCCATTTTGGTCTGATTTTAACATATAAGGATACCAGAGCATACTATAGTCTCGACGGAATTTCAATCCCATTTTGGTCTGATTTTAACGTCCCATTCGAGGATGTTGATTTCATACCTTTCGTGATTTCAATCCCATTTTGGTCTGATTTTAACTGGGGATCATGGATAGCGTTATGGAAGAGATAAAAAATTTCAATCCCATTTTGGTCTGATTTTAACTGATATTCTAGTGTCAACCCACCTTCCAGGATAGAATCATTTCAATCCCATTTTGGTCTGATTTTAACTGATATTCTAGTGTCAACCCACCTTCCAGGATAGAATCATTTCAATCCCATTTTGGTCTGATTTTAACTAGGAAGCTTCAAACTATCAGGGACTTTCGTATATACATTTCAATCCCATTTTGGTCTGATTTTAACACCTCATATACGTTTTCGTTTGGTATGAGTTTGTCAATTTCAATCCCATTTTGGTCTGATTTTAACGCTGTTCCGTCTTCGTTTTCTATGTTCACCTCGACTGAATTTCAATCCCATTTTGGTCTGATTTTAACGATCAAACACCGCTTATAAAATGCAAGATCATCGTTTATTTCAATCCCATTTTGGTCTGATTTTAACTGTGAGGCTTCCTCAATTTTCCTCTTTTTCATAATAATTTCAATCCCATTTTGGTCTGATTTTAACTGTCCTGCTGGTATATACTGTCCCCAACATTCTTCTATTTCAATCCCATTTTGGTCTGATTTTAACGATCCGTCGCAGGTTTTGGATGTTGTTGAAGAACTCCTATTTCAATCCCATTTTGGTCTGATTTTAACGCTGGCGAGGTTACGGACTGTGGGTGGTTTGTCGTCTTGTATTTCAATCCCATTTTGGTCTGATTTTAACTTTGAACAAATTTTACCACCCGTGGACATACAACAGAGATTTCAATCCCATTTTGGTCTGATTTTAACCCTGCAACTGCACCCTCTTAATAGGATTGGCCCTTATATTTCAATCCCATTTTGGTCTGATTTTAACTGTATCCCTATCTCCATCTTATCCTCTTTCTGCGATTTCAATCCCATTTTGGTCTGATTTTAACACCAACAAACACCAACACATTCACACAAAACAACAAGATTTCAATCCCATTTTGGTCTGATTTTAACTAAGATACGACCACTGTGGGTATGGCTGAGGTAGTGAATTTCAATCCCATTTTGGTCTGATTTTAACGCTAAGATATTCACTTATCCTTTGATCATTCCAATCAATTTCAATCCCATTTTGGTCTGATTTTAACAGTGTTCGACACGCTAGAATACGACGAACTCAAAATATTTCAATCCCATTTTGGTCTGATTTTAACTGAAACCCACCCATCATTTTCCATATACTTAAACGATGACAATTTCAATCCCATTTTGGTCTGATTTTAACTCGCTTTTGCTTTTCGCATTTTTCATGTGCTCTTCAATTTCAATCCCATTTTGGTCTGATTTTAACACAACAACAACAACAAAAAAAAGAAAAAAAGAAAAGGAATTTCAATCCCATTTTGGTCTGATTTTAACAACCAGAAAGGAGGATCTCCAGCTCCCCAAAAAATTAGATTTCAATCCCATTTTGGTCTGATTTTAACGATGACATATATTAACTATAAAATACAAAAGAAAATTATTTCAATCCCATTTTGGTCTGATTTTAACGGGCCAGGAGGGGTACGTTATCTGATTTGAACGATTTCAATCCCATTTTGGTCTGATTTTAACCAAGAAGGCTCTTTAAGACAACTTGAGGAAAAACAATTTCAATCCCATTTTGGTCTGATTTTAACTAGCAGGATATGCTACATTCACACAAACACAATTTGTGATTTCAATCCCATTTTGGTCTGATTTTAACCAAAAGAACTATGGGAAGCATCCGACAAACTCGAAAATTTCAATCCCATTTTGGTCTGATTTTAACGTTGAAAAAACTTGATAACATGCGCTTCAAATCCTATGATTTCAATCCCATTTTGGTCTGATTTTAACAAGAGCTTCTAAGTGAGATCAACAAAGAGATCAAGAAAGATTTCAATCCCATTTTGGTCTGATTTTAACCTTTCACCAGCCATTATGACCATATCTGATATGTTAATATTTCAATCCCATTTTGGTCTGATTTTAACGCTGGCGAGGTTACGGACTGTGGGTGGTTTGTCGTCTTGTATTTCAATCCCATTTTGGTCTGATTTTAACGTACGACTACCTTAAAAACCTGAGAAAAGCGATAATAGAATTTCAATCCCATTTTGGTCTGATTTTAACCATGCTCACAGTCGATAATATGGTATACTCCGACATTTCAATCCCATTTTGGTCTGATTTTAACTTGTAATTGGAGTGTTGCACGGTTCTCAGTCCCCTGATTTCAATCCCATTTTGGTCTGATTTTAACAGATCCTAATATAAAAGATCCTGACATTAATGATATAATTTCAATCCCATTTTGGTCTGATTTTAACCTTTTTTTCATCTTTTTCATTGTATGCGTATCGGAATTTCAATCCCATTTTGGTCTGATTTTAACAGAATATTGTTGTTAATGATTATGAGCGCTGTGAATATATTTCAATCCCATTTTGGTCTGATTTTAACTACGATTATGTCAAGCATATCATTCACAAAAAAAAGCATTTCAATCCCATTTTGGTCTGATTTTAACACAGACGAAGAAATCTGCAAAAAACTTGGAATGGAAAATTTCAATCCCATTTTGGTCTGATTTTAACTTGGGTCTATCCATATGCAAGGCCTGCCTCTTTCAAATTTCAATCCCATTTTGGTCTGATTTTAACTTTGAAAAATAAGGGAATATTAGATGATAAAAGAGCAATTTCAATCCCATTTTGGTCTGATTTTAACATGGTGCGGATACGATGAAGAGGAAGTAGCTGGGTGGATAGATTTCAATCCCATTTTGGTCTGATTTTAACGACAGGTTATGGCAAGACTTATATGTCTTGAATGTGAATTTCAATCCCATTTTGGTCTGATTTTAACCTAAAACCCAATATGATAGTCTCCGCTGCTTTAATGCATTTCAATCCCATTTTGGTCTGATTTTAACATCCACATCATAGTAGGCTATCCATGATCCTATCCACATTTCAATCCCATTTTGGTCTGATTTTAACTTTGAGTAGTAGACGCCCTTTTCTTTCTTGTTGTAGATTTCAATCCCATTTTGGTCTGATTTTAACGATGGTGTCAATTTCTTCAGCATCATATAATTCGATTTCAATCCCATTTTGGTCTGATTTTAACCTAACATCATCCCCAACCTCTAATTTAACAAAACTATTTCAATCCCATTTTGGTCTGATTTTAACGTGATCGTGTCCCATTGTATCTTGATTTGTCTTATGTCACCATTTCAATCCCATTTTGGTCTGATTTTAACATCCCCCGTGAATGTCTCCATATGAGAGTCAAGAGCATTTCAATCCCATTTTGGTCTGATTTTAACGTTACCTTGACTACAAGTATGTTCTCAACCAGTTCGCAGATTTCAATCCCATTTTGGTCTGATTTTAACATGACGATCTCTGAGTTGTCGTCGAATCTCACCCTGAGCCCATTTCAATCCCATTTTGGTCTGATTTTAACTATTTGGGCAAGGACTCTACCATGTCAAAATCCATCATGATTTCAATCCCATTTTGGTCTGATTTTAACCGTACTGTCGCCCTGAGCCCATGCGTCCTGCCTCGCCTATTTCAATCCCATTTTGGTCTGATTTTAACATCTTCAATGCTATTGACTTGTTTCCATGTTTTGCATTTCAATCCCATTTTGGTCTGATTTTAACGTAGTTCGATGATGAGCTTGTATTTTGGATTATCCACGACCTTGATTTCAATCCCATTTTGGTCTGATTTTAACAGGGCGGTTTTTTTCTTATTTTTGTTTTATTCTTTTTCTTGTTGCTTCTATTTAATGTTTTGTGTA
>JACIVX010000032.1 GCA_014361295.1 Methanomassiliicoccales archaeon
TTAAATGGCCGAAACTTCCAGATATCAAATTACCAGACTTACTTGGTAGTATACAATCAGCATGGAATAAATTCACAAGTTGGGTTTTGAGTGTGTTTCCAAAATTTAAATGGCCGAAACTTCCAGATATCAAATTACCAGACTTACTTGGTAGTATACAATCAGCATGGAATAAATTCACAAGTTGGGTTTTGAGTGTGTTTCCAAAATTTAAATGGCCGAAACTTCCAAGTGTTTCAATGCCTAATATTAAAGGAGTATTCGAGGACGCTTGGAAAAAGTTCACTGATACCGTGACTGATGTTTTCCGGAAATTTAAATGGCCAAAGCTACCAATCCCAAACTTCAGTGATATTGCCAAGAAGTTTTACGATTGGGGTAAAGATTTCATAAATGATTTAACCAAGGGCATATGGGATGCTATGCCTTCGTTCCAAAAAGCTCTCGCATGGATTAAATCACATCTTCCACATTCACCTCCCGAGGTTGGCCCATTAGCCGATGTGACAAGAGACAGCATGCGCAGTTGGATGGAAGGCATAGTAAAAGCTGGTGAGGAAATTTTTGAAGGATTCGCTGCGAAGATAGGAAGAGTAGAATGGCCCGAGCCCCCATCTGCTATGATAGGAATTGTAGAAAGAGACCAACCAGCCGAGGCCATGATTGGAAGAACTGAAGTCAATATAAACATAGCTAGAGAAGCTGTTGTGATTAGAGGGGACAAGGTTGACAGAAGCACTCTGAAGGATGCTGCACAGATACTCGGAGAAGAAATTGTAAGATCTGTTGTCTCTGAGGGTGTGAACATTCGAAGCTTACGGTGGTGATCACTTGGGATACCGTGACTGGATCATAAATGGTATACGACCAAAATACATCACAGCAAATGGTGTTGATTGGTCAAACTTCCCACAGGTCACACTTCATTGTGCCGCCACTCCAAGTGAATACTATACAGATGCAAGGGATGAAATAGCAAAATTTTCAAAGTTTGCGGCTCTTGAAATCTCGAACACTCCCCTAATCAATGGAGGAACTAAAGTTCAATGTTCTCCAGATGGGCAGAGAGTAGTGATCAAGGAAGGTAATAATATGTGGGAGGGTGCTATCCACTATCCTAAGTTCAAAGAGGATCAGTTTTCAGATCAAGTCATAGAATGGGATTTGATCTTGGAATTGGAGGTTCCAGGTGCCCGTCCCAGTTATGGAATCCTTGTTCCTGGCTATAATTCATATGATCATATCGAATATTATCCTTGGATTGGTGAAGGCGGTACTATAGAAGATTATGGTGGAGTAATTCTTGCACGACCTAACAGTATATCACAGGATTCGTCAGGGGACAGTGTAGAATGGACAGACATCTCTAATATAGGCATTGAGGATGGTAATGTAGCTGTCGCATACAACAATTCAAATGTAAACAAGCCACTAAGGCCAATTGAATGCACTGATTGGATCAACGTCGAGACAGAGGAAAATATAGTGCTTCCAGAAGGCTCTCGGGTAAATCGCTATGGATTCTGGATAAAATTTGGATACAATGGAGGAAATCCCCGTTATATACTTGAACATAATTTTGCATGGTATGCTTTTCGTGTTAACGCAGAACAAACCGACTTTTTGACTACTTATAACACTCGCACCCCTATATTTTTAGATTTGAATAATAGGTATATTGAAAATCCTTGTCCAAATGATCCCAATTCTATGGCATGGTGGTGTTGGGACACAGGTTTTTTAGGCACTTATCCCATAGATGTTGAAGTAAATAAGCCGAAGGTTCCAACTACTGAGATAAACTATTTTGAGGATCCTACTGTTAATTTTCGGTTTGGTCTTGCTACAGAACCTTACAAGCACTTCTGGATCGATGTTGTATATTTCAGATTAGAGTATGTTCTTGATAGTATAATCCAAAGTGAATCACAATATGATCCTGGCTTCTACGGGTCAGAGATAGGCTACTTGTTGATTAGAGAAGATCGTCCCGTGAAAGAAGTTCAATTGTTAGGTAGCGCATGTAATATTCCAGTGAGTGGCGCGTGGGTTGAGGTGAACGGTGTAAGGCAATACTGGCATTATAGTCATGACCATAACGACGGTGATACTGGGGAGGATGGAATAGAACTGCTCACATTCCAACTTCCTGAAGCATCTAAGATTATTGAGATTAAAACAAGTCGTCATGATCCCCCATCATCAAACATTACCGCCGAGACAAACAGCGGCTGCAAACTTGTCTACATAAGGCTGGTGTACCTATGATCAAAATATATCAAAATGGTAGGGAAATCCAATCGTTGTATTTTGGAAACTTGATATTGGATTCCGAATCAGAACAACAAATAACTGTGAAAGCAGTTGAGGAACCATTCAGTGGAAAGCTCAGATTAGATGGCTCACCCCAAATCAGCATCAGCGAGGATGGTGAGAACTTTGTAAAATCATTAGACATCGTACTAAATGTCGACGAAGAAAAGGACATATTCATAAAAGTTAACGCGCCAATATGGGCTACTGCAGGATCATACGCGGCCACTCTCAAATTCATCACTGAAGGAGAAAATCAAGGAGGAAGTGGCGAACTAAGTGTGCTAAGTGTGGACTGCACATGGAATGTTATCGGCGAGAATATTAGTTCGCCCCCAAAAGAGACAATAGTCGATGTTGCGATTAGTGGGAGGAGTTGCCTTCATTGCGTTTCGGAATGGACTATTACAAAAAGTTCGAAAGAGACTCCTGGATCGTTTCGCGTCGTTCTTGTATGCCCTGAAGATGAAATTCAAGTAGTAACCGGTACAAGGATAGAATTTAAAGAGAAAGGGATGCCATATTATAGAGGAACCATAGACAGGGTAGATTACGAAGTAGAACCTGGTAGGATAAGATATGTTGTCAGTGGCAGAGATTCGAGCACGGACTTACTTTTAAAATCATTTCAGTGGCCATCAAGTGACACAGGTCAAATGTATTCTTCATATGATATACTATCAGAGATACTTGAAGGTACTGGGATTGAATTAGGCCCGTCAGTGGATATTACCGCGCAAATTTCTGATAATAACACTAGTTTGACTGGTTTTGCAGGAGGGTGGGAAAGCAGGGCAAAGGCATTGAATGAGCTGGTGAATACGCTATCATATATCATAGGTGAAAAACTCGGCTGGTACATAGACTCTGAGGATAAACTGAGAATCTATAGGGTTGAAGCTCCTCAAGGCGATGTTGTCATGCGTATCAAAATATTCGATAACCCGCGACTCACATATGCCAGGATGGAGGAGAACGCAGAGAATATAATTAATCGAATAACGATTGTTACAGAGCAAGGAACCCAGACTTTCGAAGATGAAGAAAGCATAAGAGGCTGGACAGACTCGACAACAGCATATCACTGGCCTGGATATGGAGTACGCGAACAGTTATA
This sequence comes from Methanomassiliicoccales archaeon, assembly GCA_014361295.1. Lineage (NCBI taxonomy): Archaea > Methanobacteriati > Thermoplasmatota > Thermoplasmata > Methanomassiliicoccales > Methanomassiliicoccales archaeon. The sequence goes on from JACIVX010000032.1 coordinate 3,431, forward strand.
TTCAGAACAGCTCAGCCAATCTGAGGCCGCGATAAAAGGTGAGGAAGAACTAAGCAACTATTCAAAACCAATTTACACTGTTGAACTGAAACTGGAAGGGTTAGTGAATGCACAGGTGGGCCAGCCATTGATGATTGAAGGCTATCGAAAATTCCAGGGTAGTGTTTTTATGATTAACAGGGTTATTTGGAGTGGAGATGCCAGCAGTGTTAAAACCGAGATCACAGCCACAACGGATAGAACGATCACTGGATCATTTGAGGGCTACGATGCGATCAAAGCGATATCAAAGAACGTTGCAAAGGATTTCGCAGTATATACAGGACGCATTGAACATATTGTTGGTTCCAATCCATATCCTCCATACTATGAGGCTGTAGTGACACTAAATGAAATAAATGCAACTATCCGAATTCCACGACTCTTATATCCTGGGGACACTGCGGGAGCGATTGGTTGTCCTATAATTGCTTGGAAAACGCGTAGTGGTATGTGGATTGGAACAGCAACGTGCTGGAATAGGTGATAAGAAAATGATAGATATTTCCAATACAACGATATGCCTCAAAAAAGAAAACTTCAAGGACATGCAAAACCGCTACCAAAACTTCCTAAAAACAAAAGGAAGAGAACCCAATATAATCTACATCAAAAAGAATGGCAATACATATATAACTCTACAGCAATTCAAAAACATGAAACAGCGCTGGGAAGAATTCATTAAAACAAACAATAGAGAACCAAACTGTGTATACATCCGCAAAATAGACCCAAATGAACCAGCAACGAACTTTGACCTGTATGAAGTTGTATATTATCAAGTTGAAAAGCAAGATACAGGGTACACATGTGGCCCCAG
>JACIVX010000033.1 GCA_014361295.1 Methanomassiliicoccales archaeon
CTTAAACAAAATCAAAAAAGGAGCATTCTAAAAGCAAATAAAAGCAATATAACCAAAAAACAGGTCGGATTTAAAACAGACTAAATAGTATGGAAATATGCAAGAAGTAGGTGAGAAAAAAAATAAAAAAATAAGATTTAAAACAGACTAAATAGTATGGAAATCACCCTAAAGCCGACAGGGCCATCTGAAGGCTTGAAGATTTAAAACAGACTAAATAGTATGGAAATCTTGTCAAATTCAAATATTTCCATCCTCACACGATAAAGATTTAAAACAGACTAAATAGTATGGAAATTTGGATGCTGATTTGCATCCAATACGAACAATAGCGATTTAAAACAGACTAAATAGTATGGAAATAAAGGCGTGGAGAAAGTAGAAACAGTCTATATTGAATGATTTAAAACAGACTAAATAGTATGGAAATTGAAGAATGTGAAGGAATGTATGGAATATCTCCGGGATTTAAAACAGACTAAATAGTATGGAAATTTGAAAGCAGAAGTCCCTGTTGAGGCTGTGGAATTGATTTAAAACAGACTAAATAGTATGGAAATAGTGTGCATGCTATGCCATCTTTGTTCCATACTATTCCTGATTTAAAACAGACTAAATAGTATGGAAATTCAAGTTGAAAAGCAAGATACAGGGTACACATGTGGCCGATTTAAAACAGACTAAATAGTATGGAAATAATTATTGGCTGGCCGATCTGGGCATCAACCATGCCTGATTTAAAACAGACTAAATAGTATGGAAATGTTGGCCACTCTTCCCCTGTGGGGTCTGTATCTGTGACTGATTTAAAACAGACTAAATAGTATGGAAATAATCGTATCGTCCTGAAAGTTTCATGATCCTCACGATGATTTAAAACAGACTAAATAGTATGGAAATTTGTATACCATACATATCACCCCTTTCTTTTTGTTCTCCACGATTTAAAACAGACTAAATAGTATGGAAATTAAACTAGATTTGCCAATATATGTTCAGAGGGGATCGTGATTTAAAACAGACTAAATAGTATGGAAATTCGAGATCCAAATCCATTTCTTCAACCGCCAAGGAGATTTAAAACAGACTAAATAGTATGGAAATAAATTTAAGATCGTTGAATATATTCGATCAAGATTTTGATTTAAAACAGACTAAATAGTATGGAAATTGAGTTGAGGTGAAGCATATGATTACAGGTTTTTGGTGATTTAAAACAGACTAAATAGTATGGAAATTTTTCTGCGATAAGTGAAATAAAAGATAAAGAAAAAGGATTTAAAACAGACTAAATAGTATGGAAATATCCTATTTCCACTTAGATCGTACACAGAAACATTATAGATTTAAAACAGACTAAATAGTATGGAAATTGCATGATATCCATTCAAGAGAACAAGAAGGATATTAGATACAGATTTAAAACAGACTAAATAGTATGGAAATTTGCTTTGCCTTCATCACTTCTCACGAAATCGATCTAATGATTTAAAACAGACTAAATAGTATGGAAATGGGCTTGTTTTGATGAATCGATTCAGATTAAGAAGATGATTTAAAACAGACTAAATAGTATGGAAATGAGAAGTGCGCATAAGGAAATTGGCAAACACCATGTTCTGATTTAAAACAGACTAAATAGTATGGAAATATCTTTGGGGTTACTTCATAGCCCTCGCAGACTACCGATTTAAAACAGACTAAATAGTATGGAAATACCGCCTTCTTGTAACCCAATCCAACCGGTTAAGAGACTGATTTAAAACAGACTAAATAGTATGGAAATTATGCCGTGCCAGGATACCTAACATAATCAAGATGAATGATTTAAAACAGACTAAATAGTATGGAAATTTGGCGTAAACAACAAAGAAGGGCTTGTTAAAATCGCAGATTTAAAACAGACTAAATAGTATGGAAATTACTCTCAGGCCTCATCAATCCTTTAACGTACGCAGGATTTAAAACAGACTAAATAGTATGGAAATTACATATTCCCAGAGGAGGAAGAGGAAGAAATAGACATGATTTAAAACAGACTAAATAGTATGGAAATAGAGAAGAAACCCTAAGCAGTTTGCAAGGCGTGACTGATTTAAAACAGACTAAATAGTATGGAAATATCAGTAATCTGTGAATATAATGTCTGTCTTCTTTTGATTTAAAACAGACTAAATAGTATGGAAATTATATGACCTCCACCCATAATATAACATGGGGACAAGAGATTTAAAACAGACTAAATAGTATGGAAATCCTAACTTCCTCTTTTATCTGTTAAAGACTAAAGAAAATGATTTAAAACAGACTAAATAGTATGGAAATACAGCCTTCTGGGTTGAATGAAAAACATGCACTTGTGATTTAAAACAGACTAAATAGTATGGAAATGGAGTCCCCACCTAAAGAATACGATCCCATCGCAGCCGATTTAAAACAGACTAAATAGTATGGAAATATAATCCTTTCAATCTTTTCAAGCAGTTTAAATCCCTGATTTAAAACAGACTAAATAGTATGGAAATTTGTGAACCTGGTGACTTACTTTTGGCTAAGATTACAGATTTAAAACAGACTAAATAGTATGGAAATAAGGGTAAAACGGATTTTATGCCAAATTTTTCAACAGATTTAAAACAGACTAAATAGTATGGAAATAAATGGGCTAAGGACAACTGGGGCTTCCCAGTTTCAGTTGGATTTAAAACAGACTAAATAGTATGGAAATTCAAGACTAACAAGTCTATGTTGTATCTATACAAATCGATTTAAAACAGACTAAATAGTATGGAAATTTGGATTTGGGTACCCACCCGGATTCGCACTGATAGAGATTTAAAACAGACTAAATAGTATGGAAATCCAAAAAAGTGGAAGAAGTACTACGATCTTGGGAAGGGATTTAAAACAGACTAAATAGTATGGAAATAAGGAATCGATTGTTTGGAATCCGTAGAGGTTGATATTGATTTAAAACAGACTAAATAGTATGGAAATGAGGTGAATAAGAACCGTGCAAGGACTCAAAAGGCCAGATTTAAAACAGACTAAATAGTATGGAAATGAGGCTATCGTTGAAGTGTAGGCATACGATCCATCAGATTTAAAACAGACTAAATAGTATGGAAATGGCACTTGCATTGATGGAATACACCTTGATTATGTCGATTTAAAACAGACTAAATAGTATGGAAATTAGGTTCGGTTGTGGGTTCTGGTTCGTTTGGTGTTTCGATTTAAAACAGACTAAATAGTATGGAAATCATGACAAGGGGGACATGGGGGTACTGGTAGGCCCTGATTTAAAACAGACTAAATAGTATGGAAATTTTTGAGGGTTATGCTGATCTTGAACGCCTTGGGCACGATTTAAAACAGACTAAATAGTATGGAAATATGAAATCATGATTGGAATGTTTTGAGCCGATATGGAGATTTAAAACAGACTAAATAGTATGGAAATCCTATTATCACCCGTGCGGCGGTTGGTGATCCTGAGAAGGATTTAAAACAGACTAAATAGTATGGAAATCTGTGTCAAGTTGACTTATCCCCCGATATCCTTCAGCGATTTAAAACAGACTAAATAGTATGGAAATCACACACCCCTATACAAAAACCCTCAACAATACAAAACAGATTTAAAACAGACTAAATAGTATGGAAATTTACTATATGTGTCGAGCACTGAGAATTCTTTTTTGATGATTTAAAACAGACTAAATAGTATGGAAATAGGGTTGTGTGGGCTTAATTTGTTTGTGGTGGTGTGGATTTAAAACAGACTAAATAGTATGGAAATGGAAGGATGAGGATGATTGGTTGCCGCTTAGAATGCGTGATTTAAAACAGACTAAATAGTATGGAAATCTCACCAATGAACGCTATAAAAGAAATAGAAGCACAGATTTAAAACAGACTAAATAGTATGGAAATTGCTATTCCACTGATCATTGAGCACTGCTGTGTCTAACTGATTTAAAACAGACTAAATAGTATGGAAATATGTCCTGTTCCGCTTGTAGTCGTACCAGCCCACGTGATTTAAAACAGACTAAATAGTATGGAAATGGTGGGGACTCCTAACAAAAGAATATTTCGAAAAACAGATTTAAAACAGACTAAATAGTATGGAAATCTCATTTCATAGATTTTACGCTGTCCAT
>JACIVX010000034.1 GCA_014361295.1 Methanomassiliicoccales archaeon
CAGGAAAAGATTTATCCAGAGTATTACGACTTGGCAGAGTTTCAGATGCTTCCAAAGAAAGAACAGGATAGATTAAAGAAGGAATACAAGGAGAAGATAATCGAGCATATGAAGACAATAATCAAAGAGAAGTTTGAGCACGAGATGAAGCTGAACAAGAGGAGCGATTTATATGTTTATTTCTTCATCCAAGGTGTCAACCTGCTCAACCCCAAAGGAGCTCTAGTGTTCATTACCTCCAACTCATGGCTTGATGTTGATTATGGAACATCTCTGCAGGAGTTCTTCCTGAGGTTCACGAACTTGAAGAGGATTATTGACTACACGACAAGGTCTTTTGAGCAGGCCGATGTAAATACCGTAATCACCGTGCTAACTAGAAAACCCAAAGAGCTGTTTAACACCGTTGATGAGGGTTGTGTGAACTTTGTCCTCCTAAAGAGGAGCTTTGATGAACTGAGCCGTGAAATAATAGAAAAGATGCTCGAATGTTATGCCGGAAAAGTTAAGGAAGTCGAAGTCTTCGGAGGAAAAGTATACTCCTACGAGGACGATGACATCAGGGTGAGGAGCGTCAAAGCTGTAGAGCTCGCAAAGATGGGCGGGCTTGAGATGGGTACAAAGAACCTCCTGCTCGGCTCCTACAACATCTTCGGCGAGTACAGCGGTATGAAGTGGGGCGGGATACTCATAAGGGCTCCAAGGATATTCTATGTTATCCTTGATAAAGGAAAGGGCAAGCTGGTGAAGCTTGGGGAGATTGCAGAGGTCAGGAGGGGCTTCACAACTGGGGCAAACGAGTTCTTTTATTTGACGCCAATAACAACGCCCAAAGATCTTGAAAAGGCACTCAAAAAAGCTAGATCCAAACTAGACAGTCTAAAGAAAAAGAAAAATCGGTCGCCAGAGGAAGACAAACTTATTTCTGAACTTGAACACATAATTGAGTCTGCCAGCAGAGGGAGTTGCCCAGTGTGCGGTAGAAATCATCAGGGAGATAATAATTATCAATGGGTGTACAGTGATTCTGGATGGATTGGATACCTTGAAAGAAGTCTGCTAAAGCCCGTAGTTAAGACTTTGAAAGAAGTAGAGTCTGTTATTGTAAAAGAAGAGCTTTTGAATAACTTAGCGTTTATTTGTCCTTATTCAAAAGATAACCTTATATCTCGGGGATTCATTCATGCTTTGAATTATATTGAGTGGGGAGAGCTAAACAAATATCATACTCGACCAACATGCAAAAGTAGGAAACCTTGGTGGAATCTTGGAGTTAGAACTGGAGCTCCAATATTAGTTTCTGAGAAAGTTGGAGAAAGGTATATTGTGGCATTAAACCCGAAGTTATTTTTAGAGGACAAACTGTTCTATGGAGTTATTCCACTTTCATTCAAAGGCGAAGAAGTTGATGAGTATACACTGCTATTAGCTGCTATTCTAAACAGTGCAATTCCTCATTTGAGTATGGAAATCGAGAGTAGACAATTGACAGGAGCCCAAGCCATTGCTGATGTTGATGTCCAAAGTTGGAAACGGGTTATCTTGGTAAATCCGGAGAGTATACCTAGGGATAAGGCCAAACAAATAATTCATCATTTCACTGAGCTTTCAAAAAGAAAAATTGAGTCAATATTCATAGAAGTAGGATTACCTAAACTCAAAAGTGACATCTCAAATGCTGAGGAAGTTGACCCCTCAAAAATAACAGAGAAGAAAATCAAATCTGATAGGTTTGAACTAAATAAGGCTATATTTGAAAGTATTGGTTTGTCTGGAACAGAAGTTACTGAGGCTTATAGGGAGCTCGCTACTATTGTTAAACTCCGACTGGTGAAGGCGAAGACGTTTTCGAAGGGGAGGTAAGCCGATGGATGCCTTTCAATTTCTCCCCTACACCATCGGCGTCCTGAACAAGATATGGAAAAAGATCAAGTTGAAAAAGCTCAGAGAAGCTCTGATTGCACGGGGACAGCCGTTCTTTGATGACCTGGAATCCGCGATTCTGAAGTTTTTCAGAGATTATTCGCATGCCCTCAGTGATTACGCTGTTTATTCATACATCTTAGATCCCGAAAATCCCGACAAAAAAGCCAGGGAAATCGTGGATACCCTCAAGAATGACTATGAAGACCTGCTAAACGCCACTAAAAACCTTGTTCTTTTCTTCGTTGCCCACAAAGAGGAGTTTGAAAAGCTGTTAGAACCTGAAGACTGGCTTCTGTTAAAAGAAGTCATGGTTGCCTTTGAAGGGGATAAGCCGGGCTGGGACTTTCTTTATCATGTTTCAAAATCGGTGGAATTGACTCAAAGCGAAAAGCAGGTACAATTCGAAATTACTCTAAACAGGCTTTTGGAGGAATTTAACAAACAGACTGGAGCAGATCGGCTTATGAAGCGGATCATGAAAGACCTCCGAAAGAGGGCCCATGAAGACGACGGAGAGGATTGACAAAATACAAAGGTGGAGGTCTTAAAATGCCAGCGCCTCCTCAAATGACTCTATTCGGAGACGTGTTCGACGACAGGCGAATAAACGTTTATCACGATGAAAGCGAGATAAAGAAGAAAGGGTATTTGCTAATAGGCCTCGTGTATATGCCTCAGCATAAGCTCAACTATGTGTATGAGACTCTTCACAAAGTTAGGGACAAATATGAATATTATGGTGAAATTCATTTCAGAAAGTTAAATGGAAAACCAAATCACCCAAAATCTCTAAAAGAAAAAGTAGCAATTGAATGGATGGACAAGTACTTAGATACCCTTCACAGGAACGTTAAGTTCAGTGCTCTTATTGTAGACCAGAAAAGCCCGAGCTTTATGCGAGGAAATTTCAAGGAAAACTTCCACATTTACAACAGATTTACTGCACTAGCCATAAAAGCAGGGATAAAAAAGTTCTATTCAAACTATCCAGAAATAACACTTAAAATTTACTCAGATAGCAAGGACAGAAAGACATCTCCTACGGGAGAGCTACTCGATAACTTTGATAAATATGTGCCTTTTCGAGTTTGGATGGACTCCATACTTGAAAAATTGAACAGAAGGATTGCTATTCCCAAGATTCGGTTTGAGAAAGATCCCCTGGTGCTAGTTAATTCATCAGAGAAATCACCGGACGGAGAATTAATTCAACTGACCGATCTGCTTTTAGGAAGTCTTAAACAAGTTATTGAACCGTCTAAAAAACCAACAAAGCTTGAACTTGGGAAGAAAATGTTTAACATTCTTTATGCAGATAAAGATCTGTCCCCAAACTGGAAATACATAAAAACTAGTGTTCAACTATGGCGATTCCCTGATGAAGATGGTAGACCAACAAATGACTTTCCAGTGGGGATTCTTAAGTATTTTTAGCCATTCATTATCCGGAGAAAAGGCTTTAACCCCACCTCCGAACTCATCGTGATACACCACACCCTCAGAATGAAGCGGCGCTACAGGCGATCCTTCAAAAAAGCAGCCAGACATGCCCTCAAAGAGTTCTCTCAGAAGTTCAACGAATGCCGTTTTGGAAGTTAGAAACCCTCCAAAAGGGATCTCGGGGTTGTGTATTTTAACATAACTCTCCTAGTGATGTCCCCTCACTAGTGGTCACCCCTTCACTTAGGGTCCAATTTGAATAACAACCACTAATTTTTTATAGGTTGTTATTCAAAATTAACATCATGAGACCGATCACCCAGATACTCCTCGCTGAATTTGGGGGCAAAGTTATAACCCGGGAAGAACTCGAAAAACTCTCCGCTTATTTAAAAGTAGATGACGTTGACTACCTCGTGAATTACCTCATCCAATATGGCTATCTTATAAGGATTCTGAGGGGACTTTATTATGTTAAAACGCCAGTCGAGTTTTCTCTTAAAAGTTCACCCTCCATCTACAAGCTTCTTTTACTGGGAATGAGCAAAATAACGAAGAACTGGTACTTTGGCCTGTTCACGGCATTGGTTTTGAATGGGTTAACCCACGAACACTATACGACAATTTTCATAATTAACGATAAGATAGCGAGGACAAAAATTATTCACGTGAATGGGATACCAGTCAGGATAATCAGAACCAGAAAGGAGCTTTTTGACTTCGGAATACTCAGAAAAAACGGGATAAAAGTTTCCGATTT
>JACIVX010000035.1 GCA_014361295.1 Methanomassiliicoccales archaeon
GCCGTGGTCTTCAGGCTGGCAAATATAATAGGGAAGAGGTCAAACCATGGAGTTATCTATGATTTCATAAACAAACTCAAGAAGAATCCAAACAGATTGGAGATTTTAGGCGATGGAACACAGAGGAAGAGCTACCTCCACGTTAGCGATACCGTTGAGGCCATGCTTTATTTATTTAAAGAGTTTTTAAAGGAGGACAAAATCTACGATGCTTATAATATCGGCAGTGAAGATTGGATCACGGTTACAGAGATAGCGGAGATAGTGAGCAAGGAAATGGACCTAAATCCAGAATTCTACTTTACCGGCGGTGTGGATGGAGGACGAGGATGGAAGGGAGATGTTAAGATTATGCTCCTAAGCATAGAGAAGGCCAAAGCAAAGGGCTGGAAGCCCAAAATGAATAGCAGAGAGGCCGTCGAAAAAACGGTAAGAGAGTTATTGGGCAAAGAATGATAAAACCGAGATCCACCAAATATCAGAACACCTCCAAATGAGAGTAAGAGGATTTGTAAAAGGTGTTGCTGATGCTTCCATATGAAAAAGAGATTAAAGAATACGTCGAGAATATTAAAGAAAAACTCGACCCCAAGCTGATTATCCTTCATGGATCAATAGCAAAGGGAACCTTTGGTCTAGGTAGTGATGTTGATCTTCTCGTGGTCTCAGATAAGCTCCCCAAGAATTTCAATAAAAGGCTAAAATTACTTTACGAACTGAACAACACAAGGGCCCCACTTGATATAAAAGGATATACAAGCAAAGAGTTCAAGAAGATGATATTAAAGGGCCATCCCCTTGTTTTAGATGCCCTAGAAGATGGAATTATACTCCATTCTGATAAGGAATTTTTAAAAGAGGTGAAAAACCTCTTTAATGAGGCAAAAAAGCATTTTAAACGGATTGAAAACGGATGGATGAGAATTAAAGAAACACACTAGGGAGAAGGAAATAACCCAATAAAAGGCCAGTTAAGAGAGCGACTAGTTTTATAAAGTTCCATAGAGTAGGTCTGTTGCGTGCTAGGAACACACCAGTGCCAACACTTATGACTATTCTAAAAGTATAGTCATCAATTAGGTTACAAAGGTATAACACGAGAAAACACGCCGTGAGCAGCCATACAATTGACTTCAAGATTTTGAAGTTCATTTTTTAACCCCCTGTTTGAAACCAACCAAATATTATCTCGAAAGATTGTCTTCCTCTTTCTGAGCTTTAAATGAAAGAAATATCCCAATCAAAATACAAAACCATCCGAGAAGAACAAATACACTCAAGTCACGTTCTTGATTGCTTAAAGAATAAACCCCCACAATTAACCAGATAATTCCCCCAAACAGTATAAACCCAGACGCTACAGAGGCCATTTTATCATCTAACACTTTTAAACCCCCTTTTGTAAATTTTAGCTATTATAATAACCTTCGCAGTTCATCCAACCACACCACTCCTTATCATAAGTTTGTTTCCTCAGCTCTGGCCCCATAATACTTCAATATAATTATGCCCCCAATAAAAACAAAGATCAAAACTGATAAATATACAATTAGAGTCACTTTTGTAATCTCTTCGGGAATATAGCCCTCAATCTTTGTTAAATATAAAAAAATTGCCATTGCCATAACCAAACCAACTATATAAAGTACCAAAAATGCTTTTTTCTCGTTATTCTTTTTTCTCATCTGACACCACCATCATATAACACAAATGCCCAGACTAACAGATTAATCAGGCCAATGACCAACAAAGCATTGTTCTCACTTTTAATACCCGCAAACACCAACCCTATGGTCGGCAGGATTGAGAGAAAAAAGAAATTAGAGAGGAAATTTTTGTTTTTGCCATTATTTTTGAATTTTTTCACTGCCATCACCTCAGAATAAGTGTCGTATAAAGGTGCTCTACAAGTCCACTAAAGAGCAGTCCCTATGACCAAAGTCACCCCACCAATTGTGGCAAATCCTAATCCAAGAGCAGTTTTTATTATCCCTGCACTAACTCCATATTTGATCATTGCTCCTATAACCCCAGCAGTAGTTATTGCTGTCGCTCCACTAAGTGCTTCACTATGAGTAACATACCAAACCACCCTAGCAGTTTCTGAAATCCCTCCAACTACAACTCCTAAAGCCATTAACACTAAACCCAAGGAAAGTGTTTTTCTCAGCATTTGACCTCCAAATTCATGTTTGGGGGACATTGAAACCATCTCCTTTCTCTACTGAACTAAAATTAGAAGCAAAGCTCCCAAAATATTCACAATTCCCATAAATTTAATGGCATCCACAGTTCTTTTTCTTCCTATCTTGACTTTTCCAATTTTAACTTCAAATTCTCGTGTGCTTTCCAAAAAAATTTCTTTATTTAAAACCAATAGCAATCCCATAAATATTGCCGACGCTCCTAACAAACTAGACTGTCCCAAAATATGGGTAAAAATCCAATATACTGAAGAGAATGCCAGTGCAAATGTTAAATTTATAATTGCAGTTCTTTTTCCCAATCGCCAGTAGTTAATACTTATAGCAATGCCCCCTAATATTACAAATACAGGGATTAAATCTGACATCTTTCGCCCTCCTATCTCTTGTAGTAGTTATATCAGCTTTTATATAGCATAAACAAAAAATAAAAGAATGAATTGGCAGATTATGCCATTATTCCAACTCCAACGAAAAATATGCCGGAACCAGCAAGAAACATTGCTGTTCCGATTTTAACCGCCAAGCTTCCAGCCACACTACTGGAGAGGATTCCATATCCGATGCCTACAATTGTGGCTCCACCAACACTTGCTTCAAGCCCCCCTCTCATCATTCTAGTATCTGAGGTAGTGTCTTGATGTTTGTATTTATGATAACTCCACAATACCGCGCCGACTTTGCTCTCTTCCACTGCTCCACCAACCACAATTCCAAAAGTCATCAACACTAACCCTAAAGCAAGAGCCTTCCTCCACACTAATTACCACCAATAATTATAATCTAAAAACCATAATAAAAAGTTTTTTGAATGAAAATTGATTACTACTCCCGTAACCTTGAATAAGAGCTGGACAACTGCCAACAACACAAACAAAAAGGTAAAAATTGTTCAAATCACAATAACGCTCACTAAATAGAAAGAAGCCACTTCCACAGAGGTACTACCTTAATTTCCTTCCCTTTCTCTTTAATCACATCCTCCTGATCCCATGTGATAATGAAAAGATTATTACAACCGAGCTCTCTCGATGCTCTGATTAAGGCGGAGACTTCCCTTTCATAGTTGGTATTATTGATTTCATAGGTAACCTGAAGTATTTCTCTTACACTCTCCTTTTCCTTTAGAACAAAATCCACCTCTTTATTATCCCCTGTCCTGTAATAAAATAGGTCTCTATTTGGCTCCAGACCTGCCTTCAAAAGTTCTACAAAAATCAAATTCTCCAGCAGCCTACCCTCATCTTCAATACCCAAAACGGCCAGCAACCCATTGTCCACCAAATATGGTTTAAATCCATACAACTCTTGCAACTTATACGATTTCGTCAAGGGTTTGAGAGCATAAAAGATCAAAGAGTCCTCCAAGTACTCCAAATAATTTGCAACCGTTGTTTTTCCAACTTCAATACCAATTCCCTTCAAGTTTTTATAAGCCTTGGAAATAGAAAGATGTGATGATGAGGCAAGCATCTTGAAAAGGACTCTCAAAGCTTTTATGTTGGTTACCCTCCACCTTTCAATGATATCCCTATAAATCGTTAGGTCAACTATCTCTTGGAGAATAGCTCTCCTCAAAGAAAAGTCTAGTATAACCTCGGGATAGCCTCCCCAAAGGAGATATTGCCTAAGTAGCTTCTTGATCTTAGCCTCCTCATAAGTGGAGTAGAATCTATCAACCTTTATCCCATGAGAAACCAGTATCTCCCTGAATGAAAAGGGATAAACCCTTATAGGAACACTCCTCCCT
>JACIVX010000036.1 GCA_014361295.1 Methanomassiliicoccales archaeon
AATCTCGTATTTGTTTTATAAAAAAACAAATATTTCAATCATATTCCGATTTTAACGAGCCAATTCTGTTTCTTAAAACTGCAAGAATACCTGGAATTTCAATCCTACCTTAGTCCGATTTTAACTAACCATAAATAGTTATTTGAAGACACTGAAAAACAATTTCAATCCTACCTTAGTCCGATTTTAACTGGACTAAAATCAATGGATGAAAGAGAACTCGAAGCAATTTCAATCCTACCTTAGTCCGATTTTAACATGCCATTTACTTCCTCAACCTCAACTATCCAGAAATATTTCAATCCTACCTTAGTCCGATTTTAACGAGAGGGACTTTTGTCTCTTCATTCAATGTTTGCGTATTTCAATCCTACCTTAGTCCGATTTTAACAAATGCTTGGGGGAGGGGAAGGGCGTTAAAAAAGTTGATTTCAATCCTACCTTAGTCCGATTTTAACTTGTTCCTTCTGGGTTTGTCGTATTAACGACAAGATAATTTCAATCCTACCTTAGTCCGATTTTAACCTTTCTCCCGTCTTCCTTGTTCAAAAATCGAACAGAATTTCAATCCTACCTTAGTCCGATTTTAACAGCCGAGTTATTATTTTGAGAATGAAGAGGAACAAACATTTCAATCCTACCTTAGTCCGATTTTAACTTGCTTCCATATGCTCTGAATGTGAAGCTATAATACATTTCAATCCTACCTTAGTCCGATTTTAACAGATTTGGAAAGCATAGAGTTAATACATTTAGAAATCTTTCAATCCTACCTTAGTCCGATTTTAACAACCTCCTTTGCAATATATTCTACACTTACAACTATCTTTCAATCCTACCTTAGTCCGATTTTAACAAATAAATGCCGTCCGGAACGCATAGAAGCAATAAACTTTCAATCCTACCTTAGTCCGATTTTAACCTTATTCCTATGAAGAACAGCGAGAGAACGAAAAACATTTCAATCCTACCTTAGTCCGATTTTAACTGATATCGCAACCCTTTCGTAAAATTCTTCGTATTCATTTCAATCCTACCTTAGTCCGATTTTAACCCATTGTGCAGATGTGCGGTAGCGCCAGCAGTTTAGATTTCAATCCTACCTTAGTCCGATTTTAACTCATAGAAGAGGGAAGAACTGGCTTGCGAAATTAATATTTCAATCCTACCTTAGTCCGATTTTAACTGGTTTGCCAAGTTGTAGTATTCACATTAAGGAATTATTTCAATCCTACCTTAGTCCGATTTTAACTATGAAAGGAATTTCTAACCTCTTTAACGAAATAAGATTTCAATCCTACCTTAGTCCGATTTTAACTTTTGCAAAGTTATTTCTTATCCCAGCCGTCTTAGAATTTCAATCCTACCTTAGTCCGATTTTAACTGGCGAGACATTGACCATGCCAAGTGGAGAAGGAGGGATTTCAATCCTACCTTAGTCCGATTTTAACAAGTAACATTTATTTGATTAACTCGGTTATTATTTGCATTTCAATCCTACCTTAGTCCGATTTTAACAAATGTTTAATTTTTTCAATGCTTGCGGTTGTATCAATTTCAATCCTACCTTAGTCCGATTTTAACACTTTGCCCTTATTGAAATCTGGAAAGGATTTTGTATAATTTCAATCCTACCTTAGTCCGATTTTAACTCTTCATCAGCTCACGCTCGCTGTTTCAGCAATGAAATTTCAATCCTACCTTAGTCCGATTTTAACATGATTTAGAAAGTGATAATATTAATGTAACTTTATAATTTCAATCCTACCTTAGTCCGATTTTAACGCAGACGCAAAAGTATATAGATATGACGGCACAACTATTTCAATCCTACCTTAGTCCGATTTTAACAAATAACCACTTGAAAAGCTTGTATCTGTCGCTGTTAATTTCAATCCTACCTTAGTCCGATTTTAACACTATTATGACTGGATTAATGATACTTGGGTTGCTTAATTTCAATCCTACCTTAGTCCGATTTTAACAAATATAAGGGAAAAGGTAAAGATTATAGCATTTTATATTTCAATCCTACCTTAGTCCGATTTTAACAAATATAAGGGAAAAGGTAAAGATTATAGCATTTTATATTTCAATCCTACCTTAGTCCGATTTTAACATGCGACGGGGCACAAAAAAGAGTTGCATAATTTTAATTTCAATCCTACCTTAGTCCGATTTTAACAAATGCATAATATTGATTATTCGCTAAATTAACAGCATTTCAATCCTACCTTAGTCCGATTTTAACCGATGGTCGGATAAGCAAGATTTTCAGAATTATTCGCATTTCAATCCTACCTTAGTCCGATTTTAACTGTTTGCCTTGATAATGAAATAAATAATGAAGTTCTATTTCAATCCTACCTTAGTCCGATTTTAACACAATCCCCCCCTAAATTGTCGTAAATTATTTCAATTATTTCAATCCTACCTTAGTCCGATTTTAACATTTATTTTATTTTTCAATAATTCATATTTTGCCGCATTTCAATCCTACCTTAGTCCGATTTTAACGAGATGAAAGAGATTTTTATGTAAAAATAAAAAATAATTTCAATCCTACCTTAGTCCGATTTTAACATGCGCGAATAATATTATTATGTCAAAGTCAAGAGTATTTCAATCCTACCTTAGTCCGATTTTAACTTGAACAAGCAAGAGAATTAGGAGAGAAACTTTTACATTTCAATCCTACCTTAGTCCGATTTTAACCGAATGGAGTAACTGATGAAGATGAAGTTTTAAAAAATTTCAATCCTACCTTAGTCCGATTTTAACTATTTTTGAAAAAAGATTTAACTTCTACAATGAAAAATTTCAATCCTACCTTAGTCCGATTTTAACGGAGCTTGCTTTCAGGCGAGACCCTTTGATATTTAAATTTCAATCCTACCTTAGTCCGATTTTAACCGGGATAAGATTATCGGCCTACTCATGGCACCCATAATTTCAATCCTACCTTAGTCCGATTTTAACTTGTCTCTTAGCGCCGCCCGCCTTCATTAAATCCAGATTTCAATCCTACCTTAGTCCGATTTTAACTCTCTAAGAAAATCATTGATAATAGGAGAAATTTTTAATTTCAATCCTACCTTAGTCCGATTTTAACTGGCGCCCGCATTCCATGCTCTGGCAATGCAAGGATTAAATTTCAATCCTACCTTAGTCCGATTTTAACTATCATTGCTAAAAGGAACGCCACAAACGCAAAAATATTTCAATCCTACCTTAGTCCGATTTTAACACGCCATACAACTGCTTTGTCTTTTGCCCTGTGATGATTTCAATCCTACCTTAGTCCGATTTTAACCTGGCTGCTGGAGATGAAAAAACATTGAAAATATTAATTTCAATCCTACCTTAGTCCGATTTTAACCTCCATGCTCCCATCCTCATAAAAAAATAAAGAATGATTTCAATCCTACCTTAGTCCGATTTTAACTTCTCATTTTCCTGTATAAAATGTGGCTCTCTGCAGATTTCAATCCTACCTTAGTCCGATTTTAACTGTTCCTAGCGTTAGAGCAAGCCTTGGAGTTATTGGATTTCAATCCTACCTTAGTCCGATTTTAACCCAGATTTGAAGAGTTTTTTCGATGAATTTGAAGAAATTTCAATCCTACCTTAGTCCGATTTTAACCCTCCATGCCTGCTGTTTCGCGGTTTGTTTTAATGTATTTCAATCCTACCTTAGTCCGATTTTAACTCGCTGAGATTCTGCGGTAAAACTCTTTTTTTTCCTCATTTCAATCCTACCTTAGTCCGATTTTAACCATCTAAAGTTGTTTGTATTTGCCCCTTATAAGTAAATTTCAATCCTACCTTAGTCCGATTTTAACAGCGGCTTAAATTGCTTTTATTTAATTTTAAATGCAAATTTATACTTAAAATTATCGGGGATGTGAGATAATGCTGCTTATTTATAAACATCCCA
>JACIVX010000037.1 GCA_014361295.1 Methanomassiliicoccales archaeon
GGCAACTATATGCAACATTCGATATTCCATATGAACAACGCCTTGATGTGCCAGATATAACCTTAAGCTTCAATGCACCAGAAGGAGGAGGATGGTATCGCTTCATAAGCATTGCCTATGATTGCTTGGGTAATGTGGAGACACCACCATATTATCACGGAACATATGATGCGGAATGCTTCGTTGCCCTTGATAGAGAGCCACCAGAAATAACAAAGGAATATGGAGAGCCAAACATTGAAATAGAACTTGATGGAGAAATAATTCATGCAATAACAAGCGACACAACAATATACCTGAATGCAACAGATATGCCAGAAGAAAACTATGTTGGACTTGATAAGATATACTGGAGCTTTGATGGAAGCTATTGGTATAGCTCAGAGAGTTTCAACGGAGCAAGATATGGAAGCATAAGCTTTACTCCATCTCAATTTGGATTACTCGAAGGCGAGGTATATCATCTCTTCTTCAAGGCAAGCGATATGCGCGGACAATTTAGCGATGAAGGCAAGCAGAAATTCATAATAGATAATAGCGCACCAACAACAAGCATTGAAATAGGAGATAACAGCACAATGCCATTTGATATAACCATAAATGCAGATGATGAAATTGCGGGAGTTAAATTAATCAAACTATACTTCAGATATAGCCCAGATGGCTCAACATGGACAAGCTGGCAGGAGTATGGAAGCTATGAAGGAAGCAGTTATACATTCAGCTTCATATACAAGCCAAGTGAATTCTGCTATTACAAGCCAGGTTACTATGAATTCTATGCATATGCAGAAGATAAGCTTGGAAATGCAAAGGGTGAGCCAACAGCTGAGGCAAGTTGCTATGTTCCACCAATAAAGGAAGACTTCAATGGAGATGGGCGAATAAATGTGCTCGACTTGTATTACATAATCACAAACTGGTTCAAGGATGAAAGCAGTCAAGATTGGGAAGAAGTAAGGATATATGATTTGGACAACAGCGGAAGGATAGATGCGGGAGATATATATCTATTAATACTAAAATGGACTGGTTAAAGAGGTGAAAGCAGATGACAAAGAAAAACATAAGAAAAGGGATAATTTTCTTCCTCTCTTTTATTCTTTTATTTTCAATTATTCCTGTTATTAATGCAGTAGGCGAGAATGCAGAAATGATAATTCAACCATCAAAGTCAGAAGTTGGATTTGGTGAAGAATTCACCGTTGATGTGGTAATAAATGCGGAAAATGTTTTAATCGCTCAATGCTCTGTTATTTTCGACCCAACACTCCTTGAAGCAGTAAATGTTAGCAACGGAAACATGTTTGAGACCTTTTTTATTGATCTTGTAAAAATAGATAATATAAATGGAACAATATATAATATCACAGGGTTTACTCTCCCGCCTGGCGTTTCCGGCGGCGTGTTTGCGACAATTACATTTAAAGCAAAGAATGCTGTTGGAAGTGCTTTTATAAATTTCCTTCCAGAAGTAGAGACATCAGCAGGTCCAGACAAATTATGTTATGTTTTGGTTAAGGATATTGGAAATGTTTCTCTTGCATTTACAAATGCAACTGTTGAAGTTAAAAATCCACCAGTGGAGATAAGCATTGAGCCAACTTATGAGATAACAAAAGATTTTGCAACTTTAAATATTTACTTTGATCCAAATGGAAATGAAGTTAGTGTTGTTGGATTTGAGTTGCATTTTAATCCAGAATATTTCAATGTTACTAGCGTGGAAGATGGTGGATTATTCAACACATTTACCGCCCCCATAGATAATGAGAATGGAACTGTTGGAATCTTTGCAATGCAAATTCCATTCCCGCCAGGAGTAACAACGCCTGGATTGCTTGCAAGCGTTGAGTTTGAAGCAAAAGCAACAGGAGTTAGTGATATTATCTTTAGAAATGTCAGCATAGCTCCAACTCTTTATTTCATAACTCAAAATGCGACACTTGAAGCAGATGTAACCCCGCCAGAAACAACATTGACAATTGGCACACCTTACTATTATGATGGAACAAATCACTGGATAAGCTCATCAACGCAGATAACTTTAAATGCAAATGATATTGGCTCAGGAGTAAAAGCAACATATTATAAGATTGATGATGGAGATTGGATTGAATACACTGCCCCATTTACAATTTCTGAAGAAGGAGAGCATACAATTTATTACTATAGCATTGATAATTTAGGAAACGAAGAAGAGACAAAATCAATAACTGTTAAAGTAGATAATAACCCACCAACTACAACGCTAATAATTGGAACACCTTACTACTATGATGGAACATACCACTGGATAAGTTCATCTACGCAAATAACTTTAAATGCAAATGATATTGGCTCAGGAGTAAATATACCATATTACAAGATTGATGATGGAGATTGGATTGAATACACTGCCCCATTTACAATTTCTGGAGAAGGAACACATATAATTTATTACTACAGCGTAGATAATTTAGGAAATATTGAAACAGCAAAATCAATGATTGTTAATGTTGATAATACTCCGCCAGTCACAACTCCTTCATTAAGTGGGTCAGTTGGCGATGCAGGCTGGTATAAGAGCAATGTAATTGTTAATTTAACATCAAGTGATACTGGCTCAAGAGTAAATAAAATATATTACAAGATTGGTGCTGGAAACTGGAGTGAATATACTGAGCCATTTACAGTTTCATCAGAAGGACAGACAACAATTTACTACTACAGCGTAGATAATTTAGGAAATGTAGAAGCAAATAAGAGCGTAACAATAAAAATAGATAAAACCGCTCCAACCGCAAGCCATTCCTTGGCTGGCACACTTGTTGAGGGAAAATATACAACAGATGTAACAATTTCATTTACTGCTTCAGATGCAATTTCAGGAGTTAAGGAAATAAGATATAAAGTAGATGGAACAAGTTATGTTATATCTGGCTCTCCTGGTAGTCATACTGTTTCATCTGAAGGAAGCCACACCGTTGAATACTATGCAGTAGATAATGCAGGCAATGCTTGCTCAACTACGACATTTTCATTTACAATTCAGAAGAATAAGCCACCTGTTGCAAACTTTACCTATAGTCCATTGCAACCATATGATACAGATACAATAACATTTGCAGACCGCTCAACAGATGAAGATGGAAGCATAGTTAATTGGACATGGGACTTTGGAGATGGAAACTTTTCTTATGCTCAAAACCCAACTCATAAATACGAAGATAATGGAACATATGTAGTTAAATTAACCGTAAAAGATAATTTGGGAGCAAATGCCTCAACTTCACAGATAATAGAAGTAAGGAACAAGCCACCGACAGCATTGATAACATATTCTCCAGATAAACCGAAACCAAAAGAGGATATTAACTTTACATCTCTCTCAACAGATGAAGATGGAAGCATAGTTAATTATACCTGGCAGTTTGGAGACGGAAATATAAGTTATGAGCAGAATCCAAAGCATGCATACGAAAAAGAGGGAACATATAATGTAACATTGATTGTAAAAGACAATGATGGCGCAACCGCAGAAAAAGTCATCCAGATAGAGATAAAAGCTGAAAAAGTGAATATATGGCTATATCTGATAATAATAGCAATCCTTATCATAATAGCAATAGCAGTCTTTGCAATCTGGAGGAGAAGAAGCAAGGGAGAAGAAAAGAAAACAGAGGAAAAGAAGGAAGAAAAGAAGCCAAAGAAATAATCCCCTCCTTCTCTTTTTATTTTGTGAAAATTTAAATAGAGTTTTATATTACATAATAAAAGGTGAAAAAAATGAAGAAGGAAA
>JACIVX010000038.1 GCA_014361295.1 Methanomassiliicoccales archaeon
GCCCGGGTGGTGAAAGGAAGGCGCGTAACCAGCTTCTTTGCCATCCGCGATGACCTTGAGAACGCTGGCGCCATTTGGGTGGATGAACCGGTGGTCGTGGACGGAAATATCATCACCTCCCGCGTTCCCCAGGATCTTCCCGTGTTCGTCAAAACCCTAATCACCGCGCTACAAAAGTAAAGGTCCGATGCAATGCAGCTTGTTGTTCTTTCGTCACATCGATCTGAGGAAGCTGGCGGAAATCTAACCCCTCCCGTGTTACACTTCATAGAGAGCAGGGCTTTTGGACTGCTGAGAGGGTTGACAGGCCTGAGAGTCGGTAGGGTCCTAAAGCTCATTCTCTGGGAGCTGTTGGGAGGGAAAGGTTGCGGGGGCGAATAAGCTTGATCGGGTGGAAGGGGAAAAAAGATTTCTGTGGGCGGAGAGGGACGTGAGACGTGCTCTAAATCGAGGGCTGGGTTCCTCTTCGGAGGAACGGGGCGGCAAGTTCTCGCCAACCCGCGCTTGGAGCGGACAGCGCCTTCCGCGCTGTCGCTTAGCTGCGAGTCGTTGGGCTGTTATAGGGAGGTGTAACAGTGATTCTCAGAAATTTCTTATTTTTGGATACGGCAACAATGGAGGATTACCTTGCCACCCTTGAAGGTTATGTCACTGAGGGCTCTATAGACCAAACTGAAGTTGAAAAGAGCGACAGAACTGGTAAGGCTGGCTATAAGATTGTGGAGGGGAAAATTGCGTCAGAGAGGGCGACAGAAACTAGGCAAAAATTGGCTGTAACCGATGGGGCCAAATTTCAAAAACTCTACGAGCTGCTGAAAGATTCTGTACAGTTCCTTGACGCCTTTGACGAACAAATCTGGAATCAACTGCGTCGGGGTGAGTTGCTTGAAGTTGATGCTATTATTCGCATTCCTAAGTCCTTTATGCTAACACAAGCCATGGGAGACCTGTCTCCTCTGATGGACATCATCGCTGCTTTTGATGAGGGCGCATTTGCCGATCCCAAAAGCCGAGAAATGCTTAAAAGTATGAGTGCAATTGCTAAAAGAGTGGAAGAAAAACCCATTCCTATACTGTTTGAAGCAACGTCTACGCGTGGTTTTACTTTTGTGGCCCACCTGCCAAGAAGGTACTTGCGGTGCCCACTCTCCGATCTCGAAGGGGAAGCAACTGTGATAGGTAAAATACAGCGCATCTTAGCCAAGGGAACAAAATATGAAGTCTTTAGTCTATTTACAGCTTTTCCGTCTTTCTTGCCAAGCTTGAGCAGAGATCAACGCAATCAAATGGAGCGGGAAATGGTTAAACAAGGACTTGCTGAGGTTGTCAAAGGCCCTGCGATTATCCTTGCTCCCCTAGCTATCTATCGCTGAGGTGGTGTAGAGATATTTATCTTCACTAAACCATGTAGCCTAACCTTTGTTTGGAGAGGCCAGCGCCTTCGGTGTTGCTACTCAAGCGTAGCTTATTAACCGCTGCAGCACTTGCGGCGAAGAAAGTTAAAAGCAATGCTAAAAATACCCATAGTGATCAGCTGCCTCGCCTCAAACCAAGCGTTTTTGGCAAGCAAGAACATCCTCGATCTCAACAAAGCCGATTAGATGATCGAACGCGGAAAAGCTTAACTAAGCTGTACCGGCATAGGGTGGAGTATCTATGTGGATAGCCTTTCGGTAAACAGGCCAAGATATTGTGAACGACCTTGACGAGTTCGGCTTAGGGGGCCTCAAACGGACCAGAATGATAAAGGGGTGCGGTTCCACAACTCTTGAACCAGCCGTATCTGCTAACCTGGATAAGAACGGCAGGCGGTTGAAGCCGCCTGCCGTCTCATGTCAATCTAGAAGTCCACTATCTCCTGTGCCTTGGCAGCTAATCGCAAGGGCGCGTTACTCTCCTTCTCGCTGGACCACTGTGAAAGTGCCGGACCCGCAACGTGACCACTTGACAGGTGGCCATTCATGCGTAATAGGGGGGAAGGTCATGTATGAGGTAAAGCTCCATGTGTGCTGCCCAGGGCTGAGTGGCGGGTGTTTATACCGGAAGGAGAGAGACCAGTAGGTACCCCTCTTATAGATCACGATGTATCGCTCAGGGTTAGGCACTGCTTTACCGTCGATGGTAAACTCCACTATCTCGATCCAGTCAATACAAGGCTCCAATTCCTCTGGGCTGGTACTACCAAGATAGCCAAATTCCCATATCAACCACGTACCAGTGGGTACTTCGTCAGGAGGAAAAATAGTTAAGCCACGCGTGGGTTGGTATGCTGCTGGTTCTCGCCCATATGCGTTTCCAGGCGGATCCTCCTGCACGCCTTTTCCCTCAGGGGTTGGCGCCCCTTGCGTAGTAAATACCACCCCAAGAACAACCACCGCTATAATCACCAAGATCCGTACCTTCATTAATCCTCACCTCCTATCAGGGATATCCTTTCGTGATTGCTTTCCTTTTCTGCGCTGACCACCTCCTTTTTAACATGATACCCGGAATACTCCGGCAACACTTAAAATATTATCTTTTTGCTCCCTCAGCAAGCGCCTCAGTAGCAAGATACAAGCTGGAAAGGCCAGAAAGCACCGTTACAATCTTTGTTTCCATAGCTCATACAGTGCTCGTCCGCCCGTGGTAAGTTCCCAAAGGAAAGGCTGTCATCAACTTAAGTACAAACGCACCTGGAAGCCCTTACGGAGGTTTGTTCGCCGGCGGAAAAAGCGGGGCACCAAAACGGCCTAAGAGAAAGGCCTCTGCGGGCTCTTCCTGAGCGGATCAACCTTGGCCTGCACCCCTTAGATGGAGCCAATTTTGACCTCTTTTTAAGTCAACGTTTTGTAGGCAAATAATGGTCTGCCACCGGATTTTGGGGATGTAAAGATGTGGGCCAAACTAAGCGGCCTGGAAAATGGTGTGGGGTGTGACTCTTGGAGCAGTGACCTAGGGTCGGGCTGCTCGGTCTGAGACACCGCCCCAGGAGAAACCGAGCTCCACAAGTCGGCAAAGGGCCAGAATAATTTGCCATTACTGAGCGAGTCAACAGGACTTTGTCGACTGAGAAAAAAAGCAAAATTGCAGAGAGAGTTAGCCTTTTGAGTGTCCCTTGATTGGGGACCATCTGCCGGCGACTGGCGATCTAGGTTTACCGTTAAGTAGCGCGGTCCCATCGCTTCCGTCAATTCTTTGGGCTATAGATGTAAATTAGAATTGCTTTATAACCCACTCTTTTCTCTGCTTTCTTCCCCGATCCCCGAAAAAACAGCTCCTCCAGAGCTAGCGCAGTCGTCCCTTCACGGGCAAAAATCTTCTCGCCCTTCCAAAAGTTAGTGTGGAATAGGAAAATCACTCGATGATGTGGCGGAAGTTCAGGGAGGCCACGGCGAACATCACAAGGTCGAAGGCGAGGATGGCCGAGAGATTCCAACCTAGCCGGGAAAGGTCGCGGATGAAGGAGCGGCCGGCCGCCACCACGAGTCCACGCCATTCAAAGCCTGCACGGCCTGGCCGTGAATTTTGACCAGGCCCTGGATCTCCAGGGCCGGGCTCATAGGGGGCGAAGATCTCACGGAAACCGCGGGTGTTCGCAATAAAAAAGCGCGGCGGTTTTAACCGCCGCGCTCGTCGGCGCTGCTTTTGGACGTTACTGGCTGTTGTTAGATGGTTCTTGCCACATGGGGCAGCCGAAGAACCCTGGGCCGAAACCTCGACCGAACCCTCGGCCAAATCCGCGGCCAAAGCGCCACATACCAA
>JACIVX010000039.1 GCA_014361295.1 Methanomassiliicoccales archaeon
CGTTGTATCCTTCTTATTTCGGATCTCATTTCAAGTCTAAGTTTTGCATCTAGGTTTGAGAGAGGTTCATCTAAGAGTAAGAGCTTAGGTTCAACTACGAGGGCCCTTGCTATTGCTACTCTTTGCTGTTGGCCTCCACTCAGCTGGGTTGGATATCTATCCTCATAACCTTGGAGCTTAACCAGTTCAAGCGCCCATTTTACTTTTCTGTCAATCTCTTGCTTTGGAAGTTTTTTTACTTTTAGACCATAAGCCACGTTGTCATAAACGGTCATATGGGGCCATAGAGCATAGTTTTGGAAAACTAGCACTGCTCCTCTTTCACTTGAACTTTTATACGTCACATCGTCGTCATCGAAATATAAATGTCCACTATCAGCAAAGTCTAGGCCAGCTATGATTCTTAAGGTGGTTGATTTCCCACACCCACTTGGACCAAGGAGAGTGAAAAGTTCTCCATCTTTTACGTGTAGATTAATGCCTTTTAACGCTACAGTCTCCCCAAATGTTTTTACTATATTCTCAAGTTTAACCTCGACCATTTTCTCACCTCATGTTAATCCAATGAATGAATATCTTTGTTTTGTGATAACATTAACAACCACGATTGCAGTTATCTGCACAACTATTAATAAAACTCCCAATGCTGCCGCAAGGTTTATACTACCTGCCGCTGACATTAGGACTTCTTTCATAAATGCTGTTATTGGGGCCTGTTCCATGTTTATTGAACCCAATGTTATCCCTACGCTTGTTTCACTCATGGAATAAACAAAACTAAGCATGCTTCCACCAAAGACGTTTAGGGAAATTAGAGGCATTAATATTCCAGTGATAGTTCTCCACCTCGAAGCACCCAGGTTTATCGATGATTCTTCGAGGGATACATGAACCTGTTGCAAGCCGGCATAGACGGATCTAGCTGCGAATGGTAGCCTTCTTATGGAATAAGCAAGTATCAAGACCAAAGCAGGATTAAACCCGTAGAGGGATGTTGGGTTTAGCGGCGAGTTCTCTGGAGTAATTACCGAGAAGAAGTAGAAGTATCCCATTGCCACAACTATTCCTGGTACTGCAATTGGGAGTATCACGATACTTTCTAGTACTGGACTTAAGGCTCCTTTGAATCTACTACTGGCATAAGAGGAGGTTATTGACAAGATAACTATTAGAATCACTGCAGCTCCTGAATAGGTTAAGCTGTTCACGATGAATCTTCTCACATCGGGATTTAGGATCATCTCTTTTATGTAATCTATGGTGAATCCTTGGGGCAGCACTGTAGTAGTCCATCTTTCTGAGAAGGCAAGCATAATAACGCCTAGCTGTGGAAAAATTGTGATTAGTAAAGCAGGTAGGAGAACTAAGTAAATTAAAAGAGCTTGCCATGTTTTTGGATCACTTACTCTTGGTTTCCACCTTCCACCCTTGCTAAGCATTGCATATTGCCTTAGGCTTACGTATTTTCTAATCCCGAGGAATGCTATTATGGCCAGTGTGAGCATTATTATTGAAAGGGCAGCTATTTCTGGACTTCTCTCTCCTAGGCCGTAGATGAATTTGCTAAATATCTGGTATGACATAAGTTTTTTAGCTAATGGATCAGCGTGGAAGACTACTGGAGCCGCTAGATCCTCAAGACTGAATATGAATACCAAAGTAGCACCTGCGGCGATTCCTGGCAGGGCCAGTGGGAAAGTGACGGTTCTGAAGAGTCGGAAACTCTTGCTTCCTAAGTTTTCTGCTTGTTCTTCTAAAGTTGGATCGATATTGATGAAGCTTGCATAGGCATTTAAATAAACTATTGGGTAATATGCCATTGATTGGGCCAGTACAACTCCGGCTAATCCATCTATTTTAATTCTAAAGGGGAGTACGTGAAGAACTTCATGAAAGACATAGTTTATTAGCCCAAACTCACTGAACATCTGTTTTATCACATATGCGTTCACAAAGGGGGTTACTAAAAGGGGGATAAAAAGGGCAATTCTAAACAGGTTTTTCCCTTTAAAATTATATCTTGCCATTACAAAGGCAAATACAGTTCCTAAGATTGCAGTAAAGAGTGTTACTAATGCCGCAACAACAAGGGAATTAAGAACAACCCCAAAATCTACACCCCTGATTAAATACAAACTCTCACCAGTTGAAGTTGTTAATTTTTGAGCAAAATCCCCATGTGGGGGGAATTGGATATAATAAGAATCCATCAATATGCTTTTGAACCAATGAAAAGAGATGTTTCCATCATATGTAAATGCAATTAACAACATGGAAATCACAGGCACTATCAAAAACATCACTAAGTATAGTAATGGAAAAAGATAAGAAAAGGCGATAAGGGGCTCAAAAAGAGGAGTCCCAAAGACTCTTTCCCACCATTTGCTAACCTTCATCCTTGCACCTCCGCGAGGACACTTTGGTATTTTTGTCTTGCAGCATCTCTCCATATCTGCATTAAGGTATCTCTAAATGCAGGATCTTCAAGTTTGTCATTTATCTTCTTTGCATACTCTATTGTTAATGTAACCGTATTTCCAGTATCTGGATCTTTAAACCTGACTGGTTCTAAAAGTTTTGCTTTGAGTTCATTGTACTTGCTTTCGCTTATTTTTCCTTCTTTGTATGCTTTTACAAGGGCTGTCCAAGCCCTGTGGAGCTCTTGATTTGCATCCACAAGTGTCGCTTTGAAGTAAAACTGCATAGCGTTTACAGTTGCTAAAGCCTCATTGTCATCGAACGTTATACCCTCTGTATTAAGTGCACTTTCATAGGCCTTCTTTAAATCGGGCCTATTTTGGCCTTCGGGGGTATTAAAGACATCAGGATTAACAGGGAGCCTATTTATCTGTTCATCTAGCCATATCTTTTGCCCTTCAGTAAGGACCCAGTAAATAAATGCTTGAGCAGCTTCTTTGTGTTGTGACTTGACGAGAACGGCTATGGGGTCACCATTTATTATACTCTGTCCTTTTGGAATGATATATTCACAGGAGGGATTGCTTTTCATTGCAATGTATCCGTAAAAGTCGATTGTGTTTCCAACACCTATGTCCCCGCCAATTACGGCCTCTCTAACAGCATCACTAGCATCATAGATTTTTGAGTTAGCGGCAATTAGGGTGAGTATCTTCCATCCTTCGTCCCATCCAAAAGCTTGAAGGATTATCTGATAAATCCTCGTGTTTGAAGTGCTTCTCGTTGGGTCAGCAATTCCCACTTGAGGCGGATCCATTGCGAAGGTCTCGCTAGCAAGGTCCTCCCATCTCTGAGGAACTGGGAGATTCCATCTTTTGAGAACATCATGATTTACAGTGAACCCAAAGGATGACAATGCAGCAGCTATCCAGTAAATCTTTCCATCGTCACCTTTCCTTATCATTGGCATTCCAGCAATTGTTTCTTGGATTTGGTTCCCAATTAGGCCCAGAACTTTTTGGTCTTCTATGGGTACTAGGTAATTGTTCCTGAAGAGACTATCAAATAGTGTTGGACCTCCTCCCCATCCCACATCGGCTCCTTTTTCTATGTAAGATGGCCAAAGGGATTCTGGGATTGGTATAAACCTTATATCTTTGATATTGTATTGTTTTGCTATATCACTTTGAAGAAATGCCTTTTTTGCTATTGTTTGGATTGTAACATCATGTCGTGTAAGAACAACTAAAGTTATTGGGCCTGTAGGAG
>JACIVX010000040.1 GCA_014361295.1 Methanomassiliicoccales archaeon
TCTTTAGAGCACCTTGAGCAAGGCATACCTGCGGAGGAAGCAGCGAAAAGGCTAGGGCTGGTCTGGTGAAAGGTTATCAGGTTCGTCTTCTCCCTGAAGCGCTAGAAATGCTTGCATCTCTTGATGAACCTATCGCCCAACGAATCTTGGCAAAACTAAAATGGCTGGCAGACAATTTTGCAGATCTTGCTCCTGAACCGCTAGGCGGTGAGTTAAAGGGCCTCTTCAAACTTCATGTTGGAAGTTATGGGGTTCTTTACTCATTCGATCGTGAAAAGCGGGTCATCTACGTTCATCTCATAGGGCACCGCCGCGATATTTACAAAACATCGTGAACGATGTTTGTTCCCGTGATTATGGCCTCTGTTCAGTCAAGACGTGTAGCTTTCAAAGACCCATTTCACGCAAAAAGAGGGCGTTGATTTTGTGGACATCGAAGCGTTCCTCGGCCAGGCGCCGGGATTCTTTGCCCATTTGTTCTATGAGGTCGGGTTCAAGGATAAAACGCTCGACGCTCCTGAGTTCAAAACCTCCTGAAGCACTTCTTCTAAGCGTTCAGCAAGCTTACAAATATCATGATGCTTTTCCACACATTCCGTTCCACGGCAGCCCGGGGCTTCACGGCACTTTAACTTTGCCCTTATATCTAAACCAAGGGATAGAAGTCAAATTTTTTCGCGTTTACATCACTATTCGTGAACACTTCTTACTTTAATTACCACAGCCTGCCTAACCAGTGGTCGGGAATTGACGCCATAGCTGTCTCTTTGTTTGTGGTAAACACGCCCCATAGGACGATTAAATTCCCAGTCACGATATGAACGTCCGTTAAACGGGCAAGAAGTTCACACCCGTGCTCCGGAAAATGAGCAAAATTGGACGTTAAGAGCTCCAACATGGCCCGCTCCTTCCCACGCCCCGGTAATTAAAGCCAAGTTTCATGAGTGCGTGCCCATCTAGAGCATTTCGGCCGTCAAATACGAAACGTGGTTCAATCATAAGATCTCTCACCTTCTTCCAAGGGAGATCAAGTAATTCCTGCCACTCCGTTGCTAAAATTAGCGCCTGGGCACCCTTCAGTGCCTCAAGCGCCGAGCTACACAACTCTATCCCCTCTGGAATCAAGCGACGTGCGGATTCCATTGCTTTAGGATCATAGGCCCGGACGTCTGCACCAAGCTCTACCAAAAGCCGCGCGATATCAAGTGCAGGAGCTTCCCTTACATCGTCGGTATTCGGTTTGAAAGCTAGCCCCAGCAAGGCTACCTTTACTTTCTTAAGGCTTCGAAAGGTTTCCTGCAATGCCTGTATTGGAAGGAGTCGCTGGCGGTTATTCACGTTGATTACAGCACGTATGAGTTCGACATTGAGCCCCTTTACCAAGGCGAGAAACTCCAGGGCGCGCGTATCCTTAGGTAAACACGACCCACCATAACCAAGACCTGCGTTTAGGTAGCTTAAACCAATACGTGGATCAAGCCCAATACCACGAGATACATCGTCAATGTTTGCTCCCACTTTTTCACAAATATTAGCAATTTCATTTATAAATGATATTTTTGTAGCTAAAAAGGCGTTGGCCGCGTATTTAATCATTTCCGCAGTGGTGATATCAGTGATAAGAAACGGGGCCTGAATTCCTGCATACATCTTTTTTACCAGGCTAACAGCCGCCTCATCCCGGCCACCTATCACGATCCTATGGGGGTGCATCCAATCCTGAACTGCCTGACCCTGTCGCAGGAATTCTGGATTGGAAATATACCTGAGATTTGTTCCGCTTAGTTCTTCCGCCAGCAAGCGAAGACCAGTACCTGGAGGAACTGTACTTTTCATGACGATAACCGCTTCACCAGGGTTTTGTGCCTTAATCCATCGGATAGCTGAGTACACTTGAGATAAGTCAATCCCGCCATAAGGTTGAGCTGGGGTACCAACGGCAATAAGAATAATTTCTCCTAGGTTTTCAATCATATCATTTACGTGATTAAATCGGATCCTTCCTGCCTGAAGACCTTTCAATATGAGTTCTGATAATCCGGGTTCGTAAAACGGGCAGACCCCTTGCTGAAAAGAAGCTACCCTGTTCTTATCGACATCAATACCAACTACATTATGTCCAGCATTGGCCAACACGCCAACGGCTACCGCCCCTACGTACCCCAATCCGACCACAGTGATATTCATTTGGCCAACCTCCCTTTTCTCTTAAGGCGTTTGTCAAAGCTTCATTAACAGCCGACCCAATTAATGATATCATCGGCCTATGATCCCTCACGGCCCTACCTACGAGTTTGTCACTACCTCCCGCAGTATCTGTTCCAGTTTATTCGCCAACGTGGGAATTGCGTGGTACTTCTCAACATACTGCCGCCCGCGGCGGCCCATGGCTTCGCGCTCTTCTTGTGGCATTTGGTAGAGCTTAATGATGGCCTCGGCCAAGGCTTGCGGGTCTCCAGGGTTTACCACAAGACCACAACGGCTTGTTTCAACTGGGTTATATATTGTTCTTGCTGCGTATAAAATTGGCTTAGCTGCTGCCATGTAATCCATTAACTTTAAAATACTCCCACTGTAAGCTCCAAAAGTAGGGTGCTTAGTTAACAGAAGAGCATCGGCCTCTTTTAAAACTTTCGGGACATCTGTTTTTGCTACAGAGTTTCGAAAACAAACATTCGTAATCGCCAACGATTGCGCTAATGCGATAAGACTTTCTTTTGTAGGACCGTCACCAACTAATACAAATTTAATGCTTTTGTACCCTTTTGCTTGCACGAGTTCCGCAGCTCTAATCACAACATCTAAAGCGTTGGACATACTGTGAGCACCAAGGTATAACACATAGAAGTCATCAGAACTCTTTCTTAAAGACTGTTTCGATAGACGATCAAAACTGGAGAGGTCGATTCCATTGGGAATCCAGCAAATCTTCTCCTGGTCTATGCCGCAGGCAGTGATATATTCCTTCATCTGGGGTCCGAGAATAATGATTCGCTCCGCACGGCGATAGAGGAACCTCTCCAGTGCCTGCAGAGCCTTTACGAGCGGATGACCGGCGCTCAGTTCGCCCACGTCGATGATTGCCTGGGGCCAGAGGTCCCGGACTTCCATCACAAAGGGGACTCGGAAATGCCGAGCCACCAAATAAGCAGCAAGGGGGGTAAGGAGGTGAACTGATGACCCAATAACCACATCGGGCTTCTCTACTTCAGGAAACAAACGCGGAAGGCGTATTCCAAGTCGCCAGGCCCGAAGCATAAAAGCCACCATATTCCTCGCCCGGCGCCAGTCATTCCTGTGATATGGTGGAGTGCGAAGCCACACAAACTTGATACCGTCGGTTTCCTCGACCTTCCACTTTTCCCCTGGTTGCAAGCGGGTTTCTCTGTGCAGGTAATGGTGGAAGCTCGTGGCAAAAATGGTGACTTTATGCCCTTTCTTTACCAATTCCTTCCCGAGGTCATAATGTCTAGTTCCACCAGGAAGATCCGGCGGATGCGCGTATTGGTTAAAGATCCAGATGTTCATGCCTATTCCTCTTGTAACTTTTTACTTCACTCCCATAAGGGCTAGCAATCTTTGAACGTTGGTTTGCAAGTTGAACCCCTGGTT
>JACIVX010000041.1 GCA_014361295.1 Methanomassiliicoccales archaeon
ATCCCGCCAGAAAGAATTATTCTGCCCTTTCTGCATACAATTTCAATTTCAGTGTCTTTCTTCTCAACCCGCTCAACCTCATAACCAAGCTCTTTGAGAATTTTGATTGGGAAGCTTTTAATGACCTCGACGAGTTCTGCATCTCTCTTCAGCCCGATGACTATCTTCACTTCCGAAACGTCCTCAAAAACTTCAACCAGGTGCTTTTTTCCAAGTTCGAGCACGTAAATCTGCCTTACTTCCGCTCCTTGCTTTAGCAAAAGTTTGATTGGCTTTTCAGCGAGTTTTTGCAACTCTTGCTTGAATGCAAGGCCGAGTAGGTTTCTCAAATTCAAGGCTTCTCTTTCGAAGAGTTGAGCATAGTTCACGGCTTTTTTCAGTGCGTTTGTGTTGTTTGCGAACAATAGCACTCCATCCTTCTCGAAAAACTCTCTTAAAACCCCTTCCAGGCACATCACCTCCGACCCACTAGTGCATTATGGCGTAGCGTGCAGGCGAATATTTAATCTTACGAATTAAATAAAAATCTTAATTCCACTCCAGGTCCTCTCGAATAGGAATGAAGATAATGGCTTCTTGTTCTTCAGTTTTTAAGCTAATTATGGCTCCGTTGGATTTTAAACACTCTTCAAATAGCTTTTTGAGTTCCCTTTGACTGAATTTTCTCGCCTCATTGCCATTAATTTTAAAACTCTCATAATTTGTTTTTTCTTTTAGTTTTTGCTGCTCCGCTAGCTTTCTGACCTCGTCCTTGAGCTCGCCCCTGGCGTAGAGAACGAGGTCGGTTGCGTATTTGTAAGCTTCCCCAACGTTGTTCGTCTTCATGTTGATGAGGAGGAGCTCGGTGAGGTAATACGCTGCTCTCCTAACGTCCCCCATTGTCTTGCTCTTCTTCAGGCTCTCCGAATAAGTCAGGTTGAGCACTCCCGCAAGGTCTCTCTGGAGTTCCTCGATGCTCTGATAGCGCTCCTCCTTCCTCTTAGCGAGCATCTTCATTATTATCGGCTCGACTTTCTTCGCCTCTGGGTTTATTTCGCTCGGTGGAACCGGGTCGTCCCTGATTATGCCCATCATCACCTGGCTTAGTGAGCCCTCGAAGGGAAGCCTTCCGGTAACGAGCTCGTAGAAGATTACACCCAGCTGCCAGATGTCGGTTCTCTCGTCGGTGTGCCCGAACTTCCTGTCGATCTGCTCCGGGGCGGCGTAGAAGGGCGTGAAGCTTGCCGTCGTTGTCGCGCTCATGCTCTCCTCAAGGACTTTGCTCAATCCCCAGTCGGAAATCTTCGGGAGGCCGTTCTTTAGGAGCACGTTGCTCGGCTTAAGGTCACGGTGTACGATCTTCTTGGAGTGCGCGTACTTCAATCCTTCCGCGATGTTGAAGACTATGAGCGAGGCCTCCTCGAGGGGTAGTGGCTTGGGAAGCTTGGCCAGGGAGCTCTCGCAGTACTCCATCTCAAGGTAGGGGATCGGGATGACGTTCACGTCGTAGAGTTCAACGATGTTCGAATGCTTCAGGTGGAGCCAGTTGCTTATCTCCCTCACAAAGGCCCTACCGATGGCCGGGTCGAGAGTCTTGGGGATTTTGACAGCGACTACCTTTCCGTCCTTTCTCTTCGCCTTGTAAACCCTGGCGAAGCCGCCCTCCCCGATGTACTGCATCTCAGAATAAAGCTCGGTTAAGCTCTCAACCGGGTTGATAACCGGGGTGGAGGTCACCGGGGTCGGCGTTGGCGTTGCCCCAGCCCTTGCGGTCTTCACGACCTTAACGGGGACCCTCTTCTCGAAGCTCCCGGCGCTGGAGTTCACCTTAACGGTGAAGTCAAACTCGCCGAGGAACTTGGGCTTAACTGTAACGTCCTCGCCTATCGTCTTGCCCGGTTTCACCCTCGGGAACTCCACCTTCTCCTCGCTCAGCTCGAAGTAGTCTCTGTTGGCGCTCAGGTCAACGCTTACACTTATGTCACCGGAGAAGCGGTTGGTAACGAGTATTGACACCTCGTTCTCGGCCTTGTGGGCCATTTCGCTCGGAACCTCTATCCTCACACTCTTCCTGAGGAGCTCCTCCATCTGGCGCTCCTCTATGGTCGTTATGGCTTTTCTTATCTCCCCTCCGCTTTCTCCTATAACACCCGCTATGCTTAATGCCTCGGTGTAGAGTGCCAAAGCCTGGGAGTAGTTGCCCGAGAGCTCCTCCTCCCTTGCCCTCGCCGTCAGGTTCTCAAGCCTCGTCTTCAGCTCGGCTTTAATAGCTTCAAGCTTTCTTTCAGCGTTTAGCTCTTTTGCGAGCGGTTCGACATTGTCCATCAGCTCTTTGACCCTCTCGTAGTCCTTCCTCTCAACCGCCCCACTGATTTCGGCGAGGAGCTTCTCAAGCTCCCTCCTCTTCTTGTCCTCCTCGGCCTTCCTCTCGGCCAGGGATATCTTTTCTTTGACTTGTAGGCTTTTATGGCCTCAGCATACTTGCCTTCGGCGAGAAGAGCGTCCCCCTGAGAGAGTGCCTTTGAAAGCTCTTCCCCGAGCTTCGAGAGCTCAAGCTCGACCTCGGCCTTAACATCCCCGAGGTTTCTGGCCTTTTCAAGGGCCACTTTGAGTTTTTCGGCGGCTTTGATTAAATTCCCCTCAGCCCTGAGCTTCCTTGCCTCTTCAATGGCACTCTTGACTTCCCCGCGCAGGCGCTCCGCTTCTTTCTTTTTCTGAGAACGGTAGTACATTCCCGCAACGGCCCCAGCTAACGCGATAAGCATGAGGGCAAAAAGCGTTTGCCTCGTCTTCTTCGCCTGCTCTGCCTTCATAGCGAGCTGGTAGGCTGTAACGTAATCTCCTTTTTCAAAGGCGGCCTTTGCCTGTCCAAGGGTTTTTGAATCCGAGAGGAAGCCCTCGGCGTTTTTTATGGCTTTGAGGGCTTGGTCGTACTTTGAGTACTGCGTCTCAATATTTGCGTTGGAATCCCTGGGATTGACGTCCGTGGACTTTACCACGACATCCGGAGTCTCAATTTCAGCATTTTTGTTTCCTATATCGGCGTTTGTGGCTTCAACTTCGGCGCTGGAATCTTTGACCATATCAGAGTAAGGAAGCTCCCCGTTCTCATCGAGCCTGAGAACCCAAACATCTTTATAACCAGCGCCGAAGCTTACAGTCCAGCCTGCAACAATAATGTCCCCGTTTGGAGCGATGGCAACCGCGTAAGCCTCATCATAACTGCTTCCCCCGTAAGTCTTCGCCCACAAATCCGGCCTCCCCTCGGCCTTGGCCGCTGGCACGATTGTCAGGACGAGAAGTACCATTATGAGCGCCAGTGCCCTCCTCATAGCACCACCCTACTTAGCATAGTATAAGGCTACTCCCTCATCATGTCCTCTATTTCCTTAAGCCGTTTTCCAGGCTCGAGCTCCCTTCCCGCGGAGGAAACTATAAGCTCCTCTGCAGCCTCAATGGTCTCAACGTCAAAATTACCCGTCAATATGCTTTCACTAGTTAAGTCTAGCATTGTGTTTAAAGCTTCATCAATGTTTTCTACCTTGCCCATGGCCTTCTCAAACTCCAC
>JACIVX010000042.1 GCA_014361295.1 Methanomassiliicoccales archaeon
TGGTCCATCCTTCCGGCTTCGGGAGCCGGAAACCCGGGTTCAAATCCCGGCGGCCCCACCAAAAAAGACTTCTAGGTGAGTATAATGCCATATCTACTGATCGAGCATCTTGAAGAAATAAGTGAATGGCTTTGGCTTGAATATTCTCACGTGGCACAGTGGTGGAAAGATAAACTCATCTTTACAAATGTTAGAGCGGATGAGAGAGAAAAGCTCGCAAAACTGGGGAGTGTCTTAAGTGAGACTGTCACAAAATTTCCATTTGAGTGCTCAAAACTTATTGTTCTTGATCTTCAAGCCGAAGAAGAACTTAAACCAGAGGATATTGAAGATGACACCATAATAGTCATTGGGGGCATTTTAGGAGATGCAATCCCCAAAGGGAGAACTAAGGAGTTTATAACCTCAAAAATGAAAGGAGTAAAGGTTAGACACATAGGAAAGCCACAATATTCGATTGATGGAGCTTCAATAGTGGCAAAGCTTATTGCAGATGGAAAAAGGCTCGAAGAAATTGAATATGTGGAAAACCCAACGATAAGACTTGACAACTTAAGTGAAATCACCCTCCACTATGCTGTTCCAAAGCTCAACGGGAAACCTTTGATCACTCCAGGTTTAATAGAGCTTCAGAAAAAAGAGCTTGGATTTGGAGAGGAAGAAATAAATGACGAAGAACTTTTAGAGTTTTTTGAAGGAAAAAAAGAACTCTAAAGTTTTTCCCCAATTTTTTCACAAAGTCTATATTAGTTTTTTCTTAGCCAAACTTTATCCGATACTTGTATCCTTATGAGTGCAAATCCTCCCTTCAATCTAATCATCCTCTCAGGAACCTTTTGATTGTCTTTTCCATATCACCCCTCCAAATTTGCATTCTTTCTAACTTTGCATTTATGTATATAAAACAAGTTGTCTATATAGGAGTATTCCTCAAAGAGAACATGGTAAAAAAAGAAAAGCTCAGTCTGTCATATGTCCTATATGCTTATCTTGTTACCTTGACTGTTTATTTCTATTAAGTAGAAGTAAGATTTCAACAAGAGTCAATGATATTCAAGTACCCTTATTTCTTCGAGTCTGATAAGGAGGTCTTTGATTATTTCGTATTTTCTTTCTTCGAATTCTTTTTTGGGACTCCATATGCGTCCACTACTTGAGAGCATGATCTCCAGCCCGCCGTAGTCTATGAAAAGAACGGAGAGGTAGCCACCATATTCTTCGAGAAATCTATGATAATCGGGGGAGTCTTCTAAGCGTATACCTCCGACTGTAGCGTTTTTCACGAGCTCATGATCCATATCTCTTGTATAGAATCTGCTGAAGTTCCCGAACTCTTTTCTAAGGACTTCTTCATTCTCGTGAAGGTTAAAAGTAACGTCGTAATACCACTCTGTGGTTTCTAAGAGTTTGCTAATTGTGGCAATGAGATTTTTTAGGAGTTTATCTTTTGCAAAGATTGCCATGAAGCCTTCGACTTTCTCGGCAGTATATAAGAAGAATGTGACTTTGTTAGTAGGTTTTAGTGCTATTAATCTGCCGGCACTTTCTGTAGTCCACCAACTTTCAATTTTTGCATTGAATTCTACTCCTAACCCACTATATTCTTCTCTGGAGATTATTTTTGTGTAAAGTTTGGGATCGTTGTTGATTAAACTTAGATCTAAGTCTTCCCTTTGTATGGGAATTTCGTCATAGTCTATGGTTGCTTCAGGGCTGAGGAGCTCTAAGAGTTTTCCAAGGTGTAATGCTTTGACTTTTATTATTTTGCAGCTTTTCACCATATAGGAAACCTCCTAAACCTTATAGAGAACAAAGCTTCAATTACTCCTACATCAGCATTTCTAATGTTTATTTCGATAGTGTCCATTGTGGGGGTTGGTTCTGGAATGTTTGCAAGTGTGGCAATATTTTTTGAGGATATAACCTCATTGAGTTTAGTGTAAATCTCTCTGGCTGTCTTTTCATTATCAAATTGGAGTTTTAGTCGTATGATGCCTTTTTTAACGGCGAATTTCTCTTGAAGTTTTGATTTTAAGTTATCCAAAATGTCTAAAATGTCTCTCATTGCTTTTTTGCTTTCTTCTTTTGAGAGTTCTCTCAGATTCGGAATTATGAAGAGTGTCAAGTCTGTAGCAATTACCAAGTCATATATTCCCTCGGCCATATCTTCGTAGTCTTCTCCAGATATAGACAAGATGTCCTCATCATAAGGTAGCAGAAAGTTTGTCTTGATCTGATATTCAACCGCACATTGAACCTTTTTCCCGGAAATTTCCAATATTAGAGTTCCATTACTTTTGTTAAAATTGTATTTGTGAAGGGCTTTTATTACTTCATCCTCAACTTCTTTGAATTTTGGCCAAGCCCTTTCTTTGAATATCGTGACTAATGCAAAAGTCACATAAACATCCTTTCCAAGAGGTAGTTTTGAAGAGCGTTTAAAGTCATTTAGAAAGTCTTTTCCAAGCTTATAACCATAATAAGCCCCTTGCATAGCTTGAACAACTGTAGCAATCTCCATTTCTCACACCCTCTCCATATTAATTTATTGTTTATTTAACCTTATTCCTTTGCCAGCGATTCTATCACTTGTTCTTTCGTCATGCTTGGTTCTTCTGGAGTACATTGTAATACCACATGCTCTTTTGCAAGTTTGTGTATAAAACAATTTTGTTGCTTGCACTTACATCTATTTTTTCCATCTATCCTCTCTCTAATTAAATATTTATTATTAATATCATTAAAAAGTTTCGGTTAATTTCTATCTTTTTCTTCCGGGAACCTCGCTCTTTCAGGGAGGGGCAGATCACAAATAAAACAGCCCTCTGAGAGGAATAAACTAGAAAATAAGTCCAAGATAAAATAAAAATAAATTAATTGATAATCAACTTATTCCTTAGAATATAATATTTGTTTAAGAGGATTTGATTTCAAGAGTTCGACTTCTTTGTCTGGAGTTAAAATTTCATATGAATTACTTTTCACTTCTTTCAAAATGAAATACTCTTTTCTCCAACAATATCTTTGACTCTAACATAATCAACGAGTAAGACTTCGACAAAATCTCCTTCTTTAATATCTAACTGTTTCCTGAGACCAAGGAGGATTGTCAATCTTCCGTAAATAGTAAGTTAAGCCCAAAAACGCCCTCTCCCGTGGAGAGTGCGTATAATAAGATTTACACGGTCATATTGGTTGAGTTTAAAATACTCTCTCGTTACTTGGGATTACAATTCTCCCATTTTTATAAACCTGTGTATGAAACTTTGCGAGTGGCTCAACTATTTGTTGTTTTCCTTGTCCATTGCATCACTGCGTGGATGAATTAACTCTTTCTCCACTCTTTGTTGATCCTGTGCATTTCTTTTCTGATTCTTTCTCTGTCTGCTTTATCAACAACTAAGAATATTTCCTGAATACTTCCATCACTCTTTGCCAGAAGCTTTAGGCCGGTAAGCGTTTCTCTAACCAC
>JACIVX010000043.1 GCA_014361295.1 Methanomassiliicoccales archaeon
GTTGCATCTGGATCATTTAATATTATCCTTACCGCCTCTTCTATTGTGAAGTAATTCTTGTTATGTGTTTCATCTCCTCTCTTCCATAGCAATATTGGCTCTTCATTCCAGAACTGATACCATATTTCATTTACTCCGCTATCCCATATGAAATCTTCACTTGCATTAAGCCATATCTGAGTTGTTGGTGTTACCCAGTGAATTGTTTCTCCTCCAGCAATTGTCTCCTCTACATATGGCATGCTGAATTCCTTCTTTGTTCTTGGAGGTGTGCAATCTATAACAACATCCTGCTTCTTCTCTCCTTCTGTCATGTTATTGTAATCATACACCTGCCAGTGAATTTCATATTTTCCACATGAATAATCCACAAGCGAGCCAAGGTGTATCCATATCCTGAAGTATTCTCTCCATTCTTCATATTCCTCATCGTATTCATAATATTTGTCATATTTCACACTTCCATTATCGAAGCC
The DNA here is from genome assembly GCA_014361295.1 of Methanomassiliicoccales archaeon. NCBI lineage: Archaea > Methanobacteriati > Thermoplasmatota > Thermoplasmata > Methanomassiliicoccales > Methanomassiliicoccales archaeon. Next base: position 477 of record JACIVX010000043.1, read on the forward strand.
ATCTTCCCATTCATAAGCGGTTGTCCATGGAATTAGAGCTTCCCAGTTACCAGCACCGCCCATCACTTCCCTTACTTTAACATTGTAGTAGCCAACAAATGATATGCTTTCAACATGATACCATCCATCGTTGTAAATTCCGTTGTATGGTGCAAGCCACTCAATATACATGTAGTCGCAATAGCTCCACAGCCCATCGCCATTGGTATCGATGTAATCTGTTATGCTTCCCGCAACTTCTCCGCCGATATATATTGTTCCTTTCTTAATCTGATTCGATATCAACTTTATATCTGCTTCTTTTGTTACCCATCTCCATACTGTATAATTAACATACCATATTCCTGTCTGGCAAAGCGGGTTAGCGGGCATATCCGTTGTATTTATTACAAGCCATGAGCAATTCTGGAAGTAATATACATTTGATGTTTCATTGTAATATAGCCAGCCATTTGTTATATCAAATTCTAAATTGCTTACTGGCTCCATATCATCTACTCCAACATGCCATTCAACTGGCTCTTCTGTATTGCATAAATCATCCTTGCTGAAGTAATACAGCCAGTGCTCGCATCCTTCTGTGAAATAGAATGGCTCATCATAATGCATCCAATAAATATAGCCACCAAATGGCGGAGCCTGTCCAAACCAGAAATCATAATCATTATTGAACTGTATTTTATCTGCATGGCTTGAAACCGCAATCTGGCTACCATTTATTGCTCCAGGCGTGTCTGGAGTTGGATAGAATTCATATTGGCCACTTGTCTCATTATACCATACCCATCTATAATATGTATTATTCTGCCAGTTGTATGGATATACGCATGCTTCGCCATAATGATTTGCATAGAAATGCACATCATCATTTATGCATATTACATTTAGCATTCCTTCTTCAATCATTTCTGGAGTGTAGTATTCTATTTCTACAGCTGATATATTCCATGAGCATGCATTTCTTATTAGCTCATATTCATCGCTATATAGGGTATCATATACTCCAAGGACAACAATGCTTCCTTTTCCTGGAACTTCTCTATAAACAACATATGCATTGCTATCATCTTCATCGCTAACTGTTAAAACAACTGCATTATCTGGAAGCATATCTATATACATCTGTGCATCTCCACTAACACTTGAAATTATCTGCCCAACAGTGTAGCCAGATGTTATTGGATGAGATATTTCTATTCTCTGGTCATTAGGTTGAGAGTTATAATCCCAATAAGTGTCCTTTCCATTTGTTCCAACTGCTCCTGGCCACATATAGCCAGAGTATGCAGCGAAGCAAACTGCACTATCTCCAGCAATTATTCTCTTTCCTTCATCGAACCATGCATCAACATCATCAACCCACTGGTTTGGAACTGCATTATCTGGTAGCACAAGGACATCATAATTCTGCAATGTTGAATAATCAAGCGATGTTATTACATTTACAATGAATCTTCCCAGTGGGTCATTTGTCAATACATAATAGAATTCATCATAGTTGTTTGATACCCCTCCAGTGAAATAACTTCCTACTCCATTTATTGAGCTATCATAAATTGCAACTCTTATCACATAATATTGATTCCTTGGTATCGGTGGATGCTCTCCCCAGCTGATGCCAAGCCATGTTTCTGGAGCAATTCCATCAACATACCAGCGCTCATGCACAAGCTCGCTACTATGGCATAGCTTATCTTTTGCAAAGTAATACAAGTCATGTGTGCAGTTTTCTGGCAGATGTGCTTCAAATGAAATATATCCTACCCTTTCATCCTTATCATACTCTCCATTATCATAAATTGCATACCACCAGTATTCATAAATTTCTTCATCTTCTGGAGTTATTCCTGGAATTTCACAGCCACACAAATACTCATCGCCATATCCTTCTTCTTCTTCACCATTCCATTCATATCTCCAGTATATAGCATCTACACCTACAGCGCAATCATTCAATGGCATATCATAAGAATTTATTGTTATTGGAGCACAAGCCCTTAAGAAGCCATATGAAGTTATATCAACCCAGAAGATTGCCCAGTAGTCATCTTCAAAATGTCCATATCCGTATGCTGTCTGGAATACAAATGCTATCTGTATGTCTTGTCCATAATAATCCCATAGAGAGATGTCCTCAACATTATCATGCACATCACTGCTAAATGATTTCAATAGATGCCATTCTCCGCTTTCATCTATTAGATATACATACGCATATACATTAGAATAGGTGCGCTCGAAGTAATGCCTGAATGTTAAATTGCTGAACTTTGGCAAATCATAAATTACTGGCGAGTAAAGAATTTCATCCTGGTTGCTCCACTTATAGCCATGCACAACAGCAGCATCAATTATGGTGCCATCGCTCCACGGACTTACATATTGCTCCCATCCATAATACGAATAGCCAGCCCAATAGCCATCTATGCTCCAGTCTCCATATTCTGTCAAGCCATCTGTTGGCGGGAACCTTGGAACCGCTGTTGAGCTAACAGTATGCTTATACATATCAAAATTATCTTCAAATACTGCATCGCTAACTTCTCTTATTTCAAGTTTAATATCATCTATAATCCATCCAAAATCTGTTCCAGCGGAATTGCTATAGAATCTGAATCTTATCTTTATTACCTTTCCAATATAATTGCTTATATCAATGAATTCCTGCACCCAGTCACGATCATAAGAATAACTTGCAAGATATTGCCATGTTCCATCAGCATAAATTTCAACATATGCTGTATCGCCACTGCTCATATCGTATTTATGCCAGAACATAAGCATTGCTTTCTTGCCAGCATATCCAGTTAAATCAATATCCTGGCTTATCAATGCGTCATTCATGCAATTCAGATAATGCGGAGCGCTTTCAACTCCACAATACCATGAGTGATTTTCTGAATGATAATCATAATCTGTTATATGCCATTTGCTTGTTTCAAGCATTTC
>JACIVX010000044.1 GCA_014361295.1 Methanomassiliicoccales archaeon
GCCGTGGTCTTCAGGCTGGCAAATATAATAGGGAAGAGGTCAAACCATGGAGTTATCTATGATTTCATAAACAAACTCAAGAAGAATCCAAACAGATTGGAGATTTTAGGCGATGGAACACAGAGAAAGAGCTACCTCCACGTTAGCGATACCGTTGCGGCCATGCTTTATTTATTTAAAGAGTTTTTAAAGGAGGAAAAGATCTACGATGCTTATAATATCGGCAGTGAAGATTGGATCACGGTTACAGAGATAGCGGAGATAGTGAGCAGGGAAATGGGCCTAAATCCAGAATTCTACTTTACCGGCGGTGTGAATGGAGGACGAGGATGGAAGGGAGATGTTAAGATTATGCTCCTAAGCATAGAGAAGGCCAAAGCAAAGGGCTGGAAGCCAAAGATGAACAGCTACCAAGCGGTGGAAAAAACGGTTAGGGAGTTATTGGGTAAAGAATAATTTTCTATTTGGAGAGGAGCCACTTCCACAGGGGCATAACTTTGATTTCCTTCCCTTTCTTCTTAATTGTCTCCTCCTGATCCCATGTTATGAGAAGCAGGTCTCTGCAATTGAGCTCTTTTGAAGCCCTGATCAAGGCAGGAATTTCCCTTTCATAGTTGCTTTCATTGAGCTCATAAGTAACCTGAATTGCTTGCTTTACCCTTCCTTTCTCCAGTATAACAAAATCCACTTCCTTTCCATCCCTTCTTCGGTAGTAAAATACGTCTCTATTCGGCTCCAAGTCAGACTTTAAAAGTTCGGTAAAGACCAAGTTTTCTAACAATCTCCCCTCATCTTGGACGCCTAGACTTGTCAAGAGTCCGTTGTCCACCAAATAGGGCTTGAACCCGTACAGCTCCTGAAGCTTGTATGACTTTATTAGAGCCCTGAGGGGATAGAACACAAGAGAGTCTTCCAGAAATTCTAAGTAGTTTGCAACCGTTGTCTTTCCTACGTTAATGCCGATCCCCTTCAAGTTTTTGTATGCCTTGGAAATGGAAAGGTGAGTGGAAAACGCAAGCATCCTGAAAAGGAGCTTTAATGCCTTGATATTGACGATTCCCCACCGCTCAACGATATCCTTGTAGATCGTCAAGTCAATTATCTCTCGAAGAATCTCCCTTCTGAGAGAAAAGTCCAATATGACCTCGGGATAGCCTCCCCAAACGAGATACCCCCTGAGCAGCTTCTTGATCTTAGCCTCCTCATAAGTGGAGTAGAATCTATCAACCTTTATCCCATGAGAAACCAGTATCTCCCTGAATGAAAAGGGATAAACCCTTATAGGAACACTCCTCCCTCTCAGTTCAGTTGCTATTCCTTTTGATAAAAGCGTGGAGGAAGAACCTGAAACAATCACCCGCTGATTTTTATCAAGTAAGAACCTCACGAACTTTTCCCAATTTTTAACTGTTTGAATTTCATCCAAGAAAAAGTAGTTATGTCCCTTTACATTTTCAGGAAATTGGGAATAATAGACATCCAAGAGGTCCAATAAATCATCCAAAGTAGTATCTATTATCCTGGGATCTTCCAAATTAATGTAGATCGTCTCTTCTTTCCTAACCCCTTGTTTTAAAAGTTCTTTAATTATCTGGAACATGAAATAAGTTTTTCCAGCTCTTCGTGGCCCAATAATGACCAAAGCTCTTTGGACCTTAGGTATGCTGTAATTTATATTTCGCTCAACAAGTTTAACATCCCACTCAAGGTAGTCCCTTATTATCCTACCCCAGACTTCTTTTGATATCATGTACTATGTATAGTACTAATACTTTATAAATGTTTGTACTATTAATAGTCCAGCGGAAATAATGTGTGATCATCACAGTTTCTCAGCCAGTTTTAGTGTTATTTTGCTTTCTATTATGGCTGCAATGAGTATTAAAGCTATTGATATTCCCACAAGTTTAAAGAACTCTTTAGCATCCTCTTCTGTAATCATTTCTTTCTTTTTGCCCAAGGCAAACCTCAAGAGTTCATAGGGAATTTTAAGGCCTGCAGATCCAGCAATAATTAAAGCCGGAATTTCAAAAATGCCATGGGGGAAGATAAGAAGGAAGAATGTTTTAAGTTCACCCACATGGCGCAGGATCCATGAAGAATGTAAAAATAACCCCAAAGGAATCCCATTAAATATCAAACTCCAAATACTCAACCCACCAAAAGTCAAAACACCACCAAAGGATAGAATGAGAATAACTTTCAAATTATTTATAAAAAGAAATCTGAAGTTTGGTACTATTTCATTTTGTTTTTCATAAATACAGAACATGTTTTCACTCTTAGGTGCATTCAATGAATTAAAACCAAGAAAAACCCCAATTAAGAAGAGAAATGTCGAAAAAATTAAAAGTTTATAAAAAATCCTCATTATTTCACTCTCCTATCTAATAAACCACCAGTGTGAATATTCTTCAGCGTATGACTTGTAGATTTTTGCCTTTTTTTCATCCCCTTCTTTCAGTGCTTCTCTATAAAGCTCCATATAATGGTGATATTTACTCACCCGCTTTGTTTGCATAATCCCAATCAAAAAAACTAAAATTGTAAACAAAACGAACAAAATGTAATTAGCATCCATATTTCCTCACTCCTATGCAAGGCCTGCTAATGCCAATGCTGAAACTCCTAATCCAGCTGGATTCCCACTAGCAGCGCCAGCAAGAGCTGCAGCCCCCAACATGCTAATCCAAGTTAGATAAAGATTCATTTCTGAACTATATTCCTCTGCTAGTGATTTATAATAATCTGCCATTCTATCGTTGCCATCTAATAATGATTTTCTGGACAAGTCCATATAACGGTGATATTTTTCTTTTGCACTATTATACTTGTGGATTGCATAATTTGCGTGGTTAGTCATCTCTTCAAATACTATCCCAAACACCATCAACACTAACCCCAAAGCAAGTGCTTTCCTCCACATAGATTACCACCAATTATAATAATCCAACAACTATAATAAAAAGTTTTTCGAGAAAAAGTTGATTACCACTCATTGAGTTTTGAATATGAGTTGAATAATAGCCAAAAATCTTTAATCAATATTCGAACATCTCCAATTTAACAAATATTTAGCAAACTGCGTAAGTTATTCTGCTACTCCACAACATTTTATGTTTTTTATTGAGAGGGTATTTTCATGGAAATTTCTGGAACCAAAATCCCTAACTTCCCCCCTCTTGTTCTAACGTGTTCTCCTTCCATATTAAATTGCCCCCGTTCTCAGCTTTTTAGAACAGTTTAACATCCTAAATTTTCCATAAAATCCAATACGAAAAGCATCGAAAGATTTATAAATTAATTTTTGGTTA
>JACIVX010000045.1 GCA_014361295.1 Methanomassiliicoccales archaeon
ATCTTGAAGAAGGAGAGCATGTAGTGGCCTTTGGGTTCCATACAACATATAGGGAAATGCCGGCCTTTGAAGTGGCTTCCAAAGAGGACTTGATAGCAGATTAGGTGTTCTACATGCTGAGGGAACTAATCCTCGGAATGCTTGGGGGAACATTAACTGGCTTAACACCTTCACTCCATGTTAACACTTTAGCTTCCCTTATAAACAACCTCAACTTTCCGCTTGAGGGCTTTTCCTTTGTTGTTCTAGCATATGCCATGGGCTTGACACATACTTTTCTTGATGCCTTTCCATCGACCTTTTTTGGAGTTCCGGATGAAGGGACCGCCTTAAGCGTTCTCCCGGCCCATAGGTTAGCACTTCAGGGAAAGGGCTTAGAAGTTATAAACCTCTCTCTGAGGGCCAGTTTGCTTGCAGCCATCTTTTCAATAGCATTAATTCCTTTATACTTGATGATTGCCCCCCACTATACTCCAGAGATAGGGAGGGCCGTTGTGTTTTTACTGGCTTTTCTCATAGTGGTAACTGAAAAAGGAATAAAGAAGCTCTACGCTCTTTTTGTCTTGCTTCTCTCTGGGGCCCTTGGTATTGTCAGCGATCTTTTACCGCTAAAGGAACCTTTTTATCACTTATTTGTGGGCCTTTTTGGAGTTCCAGCCATTTTACTTTCCCTCGACAACAACAATAAGATCTCTGGTGGAGATGCCACGATAGAAATGAGTCATTCTCAGCTCGTGGGATTCTCATTCCTAGGAACTATTTTTGGTATGATGGCCTCTTTACTGCCTACCTTTACTTCCTCACAAGCCGCATTGATAGGAAGCTTTGTTGCAAGGAGTGAGAGGACATTTTTAACGATCACATTTGCCGTAAATACAGCTAACTTTGTTTTTGGTCTTGGAAACTTCTACTCCACGGGCAAAACAAGAAATGGGATACTAGTTCTAATCAGGGAACGTTATTACCCAATAAGCCTCCAAGAGTTCTTGATTCTTTTAGTGGCCACATTGGCTGTAGCTGCCATAGTGAACCTTTATGGTCTCTGGTTGTCAAAGAAGCTTGTTAATCTGATAGAAAGGATTGATTACAGGACTTTGAATGCTCTAATATTGGTGGCAACAGTTTTAGGGTCTTTATTCCTAGATGGTTTATTTGGTCTTTTGGTTTTAATTGCAGCAACTCTAGTTGGCTTGACAGCTGTGTTTTTAGGCGTAAAGAGAACAGCTTGTATGGGAGTCTTAATGTTCAAAGTAATGCTTGGTTAAGGATCTGATAAGGGGAAAGAGGTTTTACCATTGCCTTTTATAGTTTGGTCTGAGCTATGGTCATCTAAATGACCAAACAGTGAGAGTAATGATCCAATAAAGCTCGTATCTAACCTCCCTAGAAGATTCGAATATGTCAGAGGTCTTGAAGCTTCAAGATAAGATAAAAACTACTCTGCTGGGCCAGCTCTATTTTTATACCAATTCCTTGAGCTCGGAGGATTTGAAAAGTTGAAGACCGAAATACTTTTTAATTTGATTAACTTTTTACTTTTGAAAATTGTAATAAATCGGGTGAAGAGAATGAGAAGGGAAATTGTCTTCATGATCGTGGGCCTTTTATTGGGAGTGACAGGCTTTAAAATAGGTGGTGCACTCTTTAGCGACATAAGCATCTCAGAGAACAATGAAATCGCAACTGGAGAGTTTGACGTTAGAATCAGCAAAACAGGGAGCAGTTTTTACAATGATTTAAAGCTTTTTGAGTTCGATGACCTTAAACCAGGGGACGAGATAAAAGCTGAGTTCTACATAAAAAACAGCGGGGAATTCAACATCTCAAAGATTCTTATAATTCCTCACGTTCAAGACCTAGAAAGTGGTGATCTTACTGGAGCCGAGGCCTTAGTGGACAATACAACCGAAATGGGGGAGCTTAGTCAAAATCTCATACTGGAGTGGATTGTGATAACACAGAGCAACCAAACCTATACCCTAAGTGATTACTCCGGAAAGAGCCTCTATGAGCTGAACAACCAGACGATCTCAATCCTAACTGCACCCGTTGCACCTTCAGAAATCCTCAAAGTTACGATGTTTTTCTTAGTGAACCCTGAAGCTGGCAATGAGATCCAAAAAGACATTTCTCTGATTTCTCTTCAAATTTATGCAGAGCAGTGAGTTTTTAAACTTCTTTTTCTTTTCTTATTTGGTGTTCATAATGATCGGGATAGTTTTTGATATGGATGGAGTCATTTATAGAGGAAATAAGCCGGTTAATGGCGTTAAAGAGGTTATTGAGTTTTTGAGGGCAAATAAGATTCCCTTCGTTTTTCTCACCAATAATTCAACCAGAGATGCTAAAATGTATAAGGAAAAGCTTCAGGGGATAGGGATTGAAGTTGAAGAGGAGAGGATAATAACCTCTGGATATGCTACGGCTAAATATTTGGAAAAACACTTTGAAAAGGGTAATGTTTTTGTAATTGGTGGTAAGGGCCTCGTAGAGGAAATAAAAGCCATAGGTTGGCCTTTGATAAGCCTTGAAGAAGCAAAAGAGATGTGGAGAAAAATAAGATATGTTGTAGTTGGCATGGATCCCCAATTGACATATGAAAAGCTCAAGTACGGCTGTTTAGCGATAAGAAATGGGGCCCATTTTATAGGCACAAATCCCGACACCACATATCCCAGTGAGGAGGGAATTCTTCCTGGTGCCGGTTCTATAATTGCAGCATTAAAAGTTGCCACTGAACAGGAGCCTTTAATCATAGGAAAACCCAACAAACCCGTTTTTGAAGTGGTTAAAGAAAAACTAAACGCTGATGAGATATGGGTGGTCGGGGATAGACTCGACACTGACATAGTCTTTGCAAAGAAAATTGGGGCGAAGGCAATAATGGTTTTAACCGGTGTAAACACGCTTGAAGACATAGAAAAGAGTGAAGTTAAGCCAGATATAGTGTTACCCAGCATCAAGGAGCTTTTGGAGTACATGAACATCCAAAATGGTTTTGATCCATTCCAAAAGGTGAGGTCTTCAAAGAGTTAGGTGCCAGGCGACAACTTTAAAAACCAACCCTTAAAGCTAAATGCAGAAGTTAATTTTTGGGTTAGATTTATAACTCCGTCTTTTGAAAATCAAAGAGGTGATTGAGATGAATCCATTCCATGATTTGGAGCCCGGACCAGAAGTACCGGAAGTTGTTTACGCGTTAATAGAGATTCCAAAGGGAAGCAGAAACAAGTATGA
>JACIVX010000046.1 GCA_014361295.1 Methanomassiliicoccales archaeon
GGAACTGGGAGGTGGTAAGCGGTTGGTGTACGACTCTTTGCGGAATAGGTCGCGGTTTTTGCGGTTTTGGACTGGAAAGGAGGTTGGACGTTGAAGCGGATAGGTTTGGTGGCGACGGTACTGGCGGCCATGGTCTTTGGGGCCATGGCCTTGGCTTTTGAAGCCTACTTCTCAGACGCAGCCGGCAACAAGATCGGCAAGGTCTGGGAGGGGCGGTACGTGTACATCGCCGTGAAGGACCCGGAGAAGGGCGCCTGCGGCATCGACGAGTTCGAAGCCGACATCTTGATCTTCGACTTCAAGACCGGCGCGTACATTATGGTTGTGGACGATCCTGCAACTCCTGCATTTGAAGGCGCCGTGTTCCGGGAGCTCGGCGGGATCGGAAGCGGCCTGTACTTCTGGGTCGATGGGCCAGGATCGAACCGCAAGGTCTCGGTCCAGATCGGCTCCCGGGCGGACTTCACCAGCATCCCTTACGGGATGACCCACGTGCTTGATAGTTACTATGCCTCCCCCACTCCCCCGGCTTGGGCCTGGCTGGAAGGCGCCTGGGAGTACGTGGACCAGAACACCTTTAGTAGTAGTCCTTGGCCTGCTCCTGGTAATCCGGTGCCAACGCTTGTAGAGCTTCCTCGGGACAAGCAGACGGCCCGGGTGAACTTCGAAGGGTTGACAGGCGCAGTAAACGCGCTCCCGGCAGGAGGCATCGCGGGCCGGTTTGAGAACAACGACACCCTGGTGCTCATCGTGCGCGAGCCGGTCAACCCCATGAACGTGGACCAGGACCAGGTGAAGATCGTGGACACCGTGGCCAAGCTCAAGGTGACGCCCACGATCGTGTCCTACGGTTGCGGCCCGGCCTGCGAGAACATCGTGGTCCGCATCGAGGACCCCGATGAGAACCTGAACCCCAACGAGATCGAGTACGTGCCGTTCTTCGTCATCGTCAACCCCGGAAGCTGGAATCCCCAGACCTCTGGCATCAACAACTTCTGCACCCTCATGATGCGGGGAAGCTTGAATGACACCGCCAGCGATGACCTGATGGAGCCCATCCGCTGGTACAACATCTACGACGAGCCCGTTCCGGCTACTGTTGGTACTACCACGGTTTACTCCCGCTGGATCCTCTACCCGCAGGAGTGGTTGTCCGGAAAGTACACGATCGGCACCACAAAGGTGGGGCGGGCCCTGTTCTTCGCCGCGGAGACGGCCGTGGACTCCGGCGTATTTGAGTTCAACTTCGGGAACCTCGAGGAGCTCCAGGAGGCCCTGGGCTTTGCGAAGTTCCCGCCCTACACCACCATCACCTTCTACTACATCGACCCCAACGACTTCGACGACATGGACCTCGCCGCCATCTACGTGAACACCAACAAGTACCACTCCCAGACCTGGATCACCGACGCCAATGGGGTTCCGGTCTCCGAGGTGAAGATCGGGCATGGCGGCCTTTACATCCGCGTCTACGACGCTGATGCCAACCAGAACGCCTGCTGCCAGGACAAAATCGTGGTGCACATCTGCAACCCGCACAACGAGGACGACTCCGAGTACATCGTGATCGACGAGATCTCCAACAACTCCGGGATCTTCTTCACCGCAAGTGGCATCCGTCTTGAGCCGGTGTGGGACGCGGTGAATGGCTACCAGCTGGTCTTTGACGACTGGAAGGTCCAGGCGTTCAACGAGGACACGATCTTTGTCCGCTACAATTCCGTGGACTACGAGCAAGAGGATCTGAACTTACTGGGCGACGGCGATCCTACCACTGGCTTTCCGCCCGCTATCAACGAGGATGCTGCCCGGAACCAGTACTGGGACGTGTCCTTCGCCAAGGTGAAGGTCTACGACTTCCAGGTCTTCGACGGCGAGACACACCACATGCGCTTCCTCGATGGCGAGTACAAGCCGGTCACGGAGATCCCCGTCTCCGGCAGCCTCTACCTTGAGGTCACGGACCTCGACCAGAACGAGAACCCGCTCCTCAGGGAGCTCATATTTGGCGGCTGGAATAAGGACGCCTACTCCGGTGACGATGGTGATCGCGAGTACACCACTGCGATTGGGTCGTCCCAAGCCGAAGATGATGGTACTACTCCGAGCGCCGATGCCAACGAGGACTCCGCGCCGATCTGGTGGAAGGGCGACAGCAACGCTAACGGAACTTCCGCCGATCCAAACTCCGACGTGATGACCCCGCAGGGCGCGGTGAGCACTGCCCCGTACCTCAAGGACACGTCCATCTCCGGCATCGCCGAGACGGTGAAGATCTTCATGTTCAATGCCCAGAATGGGAACTGGGAGCGGATCGATCTCCGGGAGACCGCGGTCGGCTCCGGTGTCTTCCGGTCCACGGTGTGCGTCCTTGTCGCTGATTCCCGGCACCCTGGTGACGGGAACCTCGGCTCCGCTGCTGGGGACACGATCATGGCCTTCTACCAGGATCCGTCCAACCACTCGGACGTCTCCATCATTTCCATCAAGGTCTCTGAGGGCGGCGCCGGTGCGGTGACTCCGCCCACGGTGCAACTCTCCGTGGTCTTCGACAAGACCACGTACTACCCGGGCGACACGGTGACGATCACCGTGACCGACGAGCAGTACGCCGGTGCGGCGGAGATCGTGGGCACGAACGTCCTGGTGCTTCTCGATAAGGACGGCAAGGTCATCACGAGCTGGAACAAGCTCGAGGCCGTGGCCGGCCAGCCCGGGAAGTTCCGGGTCACCTACGTCCTCCCCGAGACGGTGAAGCTTGGCACGATCACCGCGAAATACACTGACCCGTACATGACCACCCGCACGGCCCAGGGTCAGGCCACAGTGGTGGCCAAGGCCCTTTCGAACGTGGCGGGGATCACCATCTCCCCGAACCCGTTCCAGACGTCCACCACGTTCACCATCCAGGCTGAGCCTGCTGGCGCCGTGGCGGAGAAGATCACCATCACCATCTACGACCTCACTGGAGCCAAAGTGGCGGTGGTCTCCGGCGAGAACACGGCGTCGGTGACCTGGGACGGCGGGAACCTCCGGAACGGCGCGTACATCTACGTGGCCGTGGTGGAGGGCGGCACGAAGGCCTGGACGTTCAAGGGCTTCGTGTACATC
>JACIVX010000047.1 GCA_014361295.1 Methanomassiliicoccales archaeon
GCCTGGCCCAGTTTGCCTGTGGGACCTCCACGGACCGCAAAACCTTTTGGGGACTGGAGATTGGGGAATTGGCGGGTCCCTTTTAGGGTGGTCCATGCGCTAGTGGATTAACGCTTGCCGCACGTTCCTACGTACAACAGTTGGCACTCCCTGTCAAGGGGCCGGTCATCTGGAACTTCGGATCGGTCTGGAGGAGCTGACGAAACGGGGTTCATCTTCCCTGCTCCACTTCGGGCGCTTTTGGATCTCCTTTGGGGATGTAGCTGCAGTTTTAGCGGATGGGGAAGGCCAGATTCACGGGTGGCGATTCCGTTTCAGGGAATGGGGATTTCTTTGGTGAGGGAGCGATCGGTGGGCGGTGATCTGAGTGGCAATCCCTTTTCAGGGCGGGATTGGGGTTTTCACCTCATCCCCGATCACTCCTTTCACCGATCACCCGCTTCTTAGCAATCCCTTTCAGGGTGGGATGGGGATTTCCACCCAAGGAAGTCCCCAGGGTGCCGTGGCCAAAGACTGTTTCGTCGCAATCCCTTTCAGGGTGGGATGGGGATTTCCACCTTGAATTCGTGATCGCCGAAAACCAAAGTTGGATTCGGGTCGCAATCCCTTTCAGGGTGGGATGGGGATTTCCACACCGTGGCGGTGTACGCCGAGGAGACCTTTCTGCGGGGTCGCAATCCCTTTCAGGGTGGGATGGGGATTTCCACCCGTTGGGAACTTCGGTTCAGGGAGAAGTTGCTTCCCCCGTCGCAATCCCTTTCAGGGTGGGATGGGGATTTCCACCTTAGACCTCCCGGAGCCTGTGGCTGAATACCGCTTCAGGTCGCAATCCCTTTCAGGGTGGGATGGGGATTTCCACCTCGAGGAAGGTGGCTGGCCGGTGGGTTCGGTGTTCTGGTCGCAATCCCTTTCAGGGTGGGATGGGGATTTCCACACGGATGGTACAGTACGAGTGTCGCTGGGCGAACCAGTCGCAATCCCTTTCAGGGTGGGATGGGGATTTCCACCAAACCCGGGGAGGCCAAAGACCGCGGCTACCGCGTCCTGTCGCAATCCCTTTCAGGGTGGGATGGGGATTTCCACCGCTACGCGGGCAAGTACCATCTCGTGGCCATCCTGGTCGTGTCGCAATCCCTTTCAGGGTGGGATGGGGATTTCCACCCTCGTTTCGGGCTTGGCGCCTATTGTAGGAAGGAAATAGTCGCAATCCCTTTCAGGGTGGGATGGGGATTTCCACGTGATCGCCGCCATTAGGGAGCCCTTGGATTTTAAGTCGCAATCCCTTTCAGGGTGGGATGGGGATTTCCACACAGGTACGGGCTATTGCGTGGCGTTTTCGCCAAGGTCGCAATCCCTTTCAGGGTGGGATGGGGATTTCCACTTCCAGATCGACGCAGAAGAGAAAGCTATTCGTATGGTCGCAATCCCTTTCAGGGTGGGATGGGGATTTCCACCGGGCTCCCTCCCAGGCATCAGCCGGGCCGAGGCGGAACGTCGCAATCCCTTTCAGGGTGGGATGGGGATTTCCACGGTAGCACTGGCGGAGGAAATACATCTCCAGCGGATCGTTTCGCAATCCCTTTCAGGGTGGGATGGGGATTTCCACTTGAAAAACATGGGGAGGAAGGCAATAGCGAGCAAGAGTTTCGCAATCCCTTTCAGGGTGGGATGGGGATTTCCACCCGTCTGTTGCGGGAGCCAATCGGTGTAATCGACTGGCGTTTCGCAATCCCTTTCAGGGTGGGATGGGGATTTCCACCCGTTTAGCATTGACCGGGGGCGCATCAATCAAGTTTCGCAATCCCTTTCAGGGTGGGATGGGGATTTCCACCCATCTCGTTGACCACGAGGACCTTCCCCGCCTGGTTTCGCAATCCCTTTCAGGGTGGGATGGGGATTTCCACAAGGTACCCGCGGTTACTTTGCTGGCGCTGATGTACTTTCGCAATCCCTTTCAGGGTGGGATGGGGATTTCCACGCCATCGACACGATCGACGTCCTCAACGACTGGATTTCGCAATCCCTTTCAGGGTGGGATGGGGATTTCCACGGTGGAGGATAACGAGGTATTGGTCAGCACAAATGCTTTTCGCAATCCCTTTCAGGGTGGGATGGGGATTTCCACCGAGTACTACTGGGACGGCAGCTTGGTGGAACAAGTCGCAATCCCTTTCAGGGTGGGATGGGGATTTCCACTTCATACTTTCCCTCCTTTGTGCCGGGCCCCCGTGGCTGGTCGCAATCCCTTTCAGGGTGGGATGGGGATTTCCACGAGTTACGATTATAGTTGGTCTCGCGGCGATGAAGAAGTCGCAATCCCTTTCAGGGTGGGATGGGGATTTCCACCTTCTTCCTGTCGAGGAGAAGAGGGCCGTCCTGAAGGTCGCAATCCCTTTCAGGGTGGGATGGGGATTTCCACCTGCAGGACTCGCCGCTCCTCCGGGCCGGGTTCCGCCGGTCGCAATCCCTTTCAGGGTGGGATGGGGATTTCCACAGGCCGTCTGCCGGTCGTGGTGGAAAGCGGAGGTGGAGTCGCAATCCCTTTCAGGGTGGGATGGGGATTTCCACATATTGTGTGGAAGACAGGAGAAGAATGGTATCTTGTGTCGCAATCCCTTTCAGGGTGGGATGGGGATTTCCACCTTACGCCCCACCCGGTCACCCTCCGGGTCGGGGATAAGTCGCAATCCCTTTCAGGGTGGGATGGGGATTTCCACACTTGCTAGCGCAACCGGTAAGGCTACAGATATCAAAAGTCGCAATCCCTTTCAGGGTGGGATGGGGATTTCCACTGTAGCCAACCCATACTTCCTCGTCCGCGTAGAATGCCCCAGTCGCAATCCCTTTCAGGGTGGGATGGGGATTTCCACAGGCCGTGCCGGGCTTCCGCTACCGGTACATAGTTTATTCGCAATCCCTTTCAGGGTGGGATGGGGATTTCCACTGGGGGTACAGGCGTGGGGGGTTGGTGCGGCGGGAACATTCGCAATCCCTTTCAGGGTGGGATGGGGATTTCCACTGTCGCCTCGAAAGGCTGAAACGGATGCCAGCTTTCTTGGCAAGTTCCGCGGACCCCGCCAGAACTCGCCCAACGTATTAAGCTTTTTT
>JACIVX010000048.1 GCA_014361295.1 Methanomassiliicoccales archaeon
GATGTACACGAAGCCCTTGAACGTCCAGGCCTTCGTGCCGCCCTCCACCACGGCCACGTAGATGTACGCGCCGTTCCGGAGGTTCCCGCCGTCCCAGGTCACCGACGCCGTGTTCTCGCCGGAGATCTCCGCCACTTTCGCACCGGTGAGGTCGTAGATGGTGATGGTGATCTTCTCCGCCACGGCGCCAGCCGGCTCAGCCTGGATGGTGAACGTGGTGGACGTCTGGAACGGGTTCGGGGAGATGGTGATCCCCGCCACGTTCGAAAGGGCCTTGGCCACCACCGTGGCCTGACCCTGGGCCGTGCGGGTCGTCATGTACGGGTCAGTGTATTTCGCGGTGATCGTTCCGAGCTTAACCGTCTCGGGGAGGACGTAGGTGACCCGGAACTTCCCGGGCTGGCCGGCCACGGCCTCGAGCTTGTTCCAGCTCGTGATGACCTCGCCGTCCTTATCGAGAAGCACCAGGACGTTCGTGCCCACGATCTCCGCCGCACCGGCGTACTGCTCGTCCGTCACGGTGATCGTCACCGTGTCGCCCGGGTAGTACGTGGTCTTGTCAAAGACCACGGAGAGTTGCACCGTGGGCGGGGTCACCGCACCGGCGCCGCCCAGGGACACCTTGATAGAGATGATGGAGATGTCGGAGTGGTTGGACGGATCCTGGTAGAAGGCCATGATCGTGTCCCCGCCGGAGGAGTCAAGGCCACCCTCGCCCACCGGCACGCACACCGTGGACCGGAACACGCCGGAACCAACCGCGGTCTCGCGGAGATCCATCCGCTCCCACGTCCCCTTCTGCGCGTTCCACATGAAGACCTTCACCGTCTCGGCGATGCCAGAGATGGAGTCATCCTTATTGGTGTCGGTAGTGGTCTGGGGCCGTCCCAAATACGGATCGTTTTGCACCGCGCCCTTCGGGGTCATCACGTCGGATTCGCCGGAGTCAGAACCCGCGGCATTCTTACCGCCCATCCACCAGATCGGCGCGGAGTCTTCGTTGGCGTCTGCCTCGTTGTTATCCTCTGCCGTGGACGAACCAATGGCAGAAGTTTTCGTTCGATCGCCATCGTCGCCGGAGTAGGCGTCCTTGTTCCAGCCGCCGAAGATGAGCTCGCGCAGGAGCGGGTCCTCGTTCTGATCGAGGTCCGTGACCTCAAGGTAGAGGCTTCCGGACACCGGGATCTCCGTGACCGGCTTGTACTCGCCATCCAGGAACCGCATGTGGTGCGTGGTCCCATCGAAGACCTGGAAGTCATACACCTTCACCTTGGCGAACGACACGTCCCACTCCTGGTTCCGAGCCGCGTCCGCGATCTTGGGCGGGAAGTTTTCATTCGGGTTCCCGTCGCCCAGCTTGTTGAGGTCGGCCGACTCGTAGTCCACGGAGTTGTAGCGCACGAAGATCGTGTCCTCGTTGAAGGCCTGGACCCGCCAGTCATCAAACACAAGCTGGTAGCCATTCACCGCGTCCCACACCGGCTCAAGACGGATCCCCGACATGGTGAAGAAGATCCCGGAGTTGTTGGAGATCTCGTCGATCACGATGTACTCACTGTCGTCCTCGTTGTGCGGGTCGCAGATGTGCACCACCACTTTGTCCTGGCAGCAGGCGTTCACGTTGGCGTCAGCATCGTAGACGCGGACATAAAGCCCACCATGCCCGATCTTCACCTCGGACACCGGGACTCCATTGGCATCGGTGAGGAACACCTGGGACGCGTACTTGTTGGAGGTCACGTTGATCGTGGCAAGGTCCATGTCGTCAAAGTCGTTGGGGTCGATGTAGTAGAAGGCGATGGTGAAGTAGTTCCCGAACTCCTTAAAGCCCAGGGCCTTCTGGAGCTCCTCGGTGTTCCCGAAGTTGAACTCGAATACGCCGGAGTCCACCGCCGTCTCCGCGGCGAAGAACAACACGCGGCCAACGGTCTTGCCAGTCTCAAGCCACGCGCTCGGATACTGGATGAAGCGGGAGTTGATAGTCCAACCACCACCCCTTGTGGGCTCGTCATAGATGTTGTACCAGCGGATGGGCTTGTTGAGATCCGAGTTGCTCTCCGGATCGTATCCGCCGCGCAGCATGAGGGAGCAGAAGTTGTTGATAGCCGAGGTCTGGGGGTTCCAGCTTCCGGGGTTGACGATGACGAAGAACGGAACGTACTCGATCTCGTTGCAGTTCAGGTTCTCATCGGGGTCCTCGATGCGGACGATGATGTTCTCGCAGGCCGGGCCGCACCCGTAGGAGATGACCTTCGGCGTCACCGAAAGCTTCCCCACCGTGTCCACGATCTTCACCTGGTCCTGGTCGATGTTCATGGCGTCGGTATCATCGGCCACGATGAGGATCAACGTGTCGTTGTTCTCGAGCCGGCCCTTGATCTCCGTAAGGTCTCCCTCGGTTCGGCCACGAATGTCAAGCCCCTCGAAGTCCACCCGGGCCGTGCGCTTTTCCCGCGGGAGCTTATTAACACTAACGGTAACAGGTAGACCACCCGTAAGGTCGATAGGGTCACCATCGAGCACGTTCTCGTCCACGTATTCCCAGGCGCCCTCCTCCCAATGGGTGACGTTACTAGGCTGCAGGACATGAGTCATTCCATAGGGAAAGCTGGTAAAGTCTGCACGCCAGCCGACCGGCACGCTAACCTTCGTGTTGGACCCCGACTTATCCACCCAGAAATAGAGGCCGCTACCGATCCCGCCGAGTTCTCGGAAGTACTGGTTGTCTTTCTTGATGTACGCGCCGGTCTTGAAGTCGAAGATGACGAGATCCGCGGAGAACTCGTCGATGCCGCAGGCCCCCTTCTCTGGGTCCTTCACGGCGATGTAGATCTGCTGCCCCTCCCAGACCGTGCCGAGTTTGTTCCCGGCCGCGTCCGAGAAGTAGGCATCAAACGCCAAGGCCATGGTCCCAAAAACCATGGCCGCCAACACCAACCCAACTAAACCTATCCGCTTCAACGTCCAACCTCCTTTCCTTTCAAGGCCCAAAAATTCCGCGAACAATCCCGCACATTTCCCCAAACATCGCGCACCAACCGCTTACCACCTCCCATAAAAGCAGCGACCCAGGAAGGCGTGGTCCCATCGTACCCGAAAACTTTGCC
>JACIVX010000049.1 GCA_014361295.1 Methanomassiliicoccales archaeon
ATCCAAGTAAGCATTGCCTCAGCTCCAGCCAAAATTATGAGAATCTTCATCCAATCCGGCTTCGGAAGGAAAAGTGTTATTCCTACAATAACCAAGAAATTAACAATCGCGAGTACGATCTTAAGACCCAAGACACCCGGGAGCAGCTCGTTGAGCTTTTTCCTGTCCCTGGCAACTTCCCTCATAAGATAATAACCAACACCCAAATCAGAGAATATTCCAAGAAGCCCCACGTAGTAGAAGATGAACGAATACTGACCGAGTCCTTCCGGGCCTAGGGTTCTGCTTAAAAGTACTACCACGCCATAGGCTAGGAGTTTCGAAATAACCTCAGCACTGAAAAGCCAGCCCGCGTTTTTGATTAGCCTTAGTTTTAAGCTCTCAGTCATAGTCCTCAAAACCTAATGAAAGGCACAGTATAAAAACCTAATCTCCCCTCTGTATCTTAGCATGACCTCCAACCAAGCTCTTCTTAAGCTCGAGATTCCTTATCTCGCACTTCTCATCTATTATGGAGCGCCATATTGTAGAACCCCTGATAACAGTGTTACCAAAGATTATCGAATCGCTAACATCGGAGTTCTCAATCACGCAGTTCTCCCCAACGTAGGCGTAGGGCCCAACTATCGACCTTCCGAGAATTCTCGCACCCTTCTTTATAACCACAGGATTGATTATCTTAGAATAAGAACTTATCTGAATCTCCTCAATCTTACTCTCCTTCAAAAGGGTCTTCATGGCCTCCAGATAACTATCGGCCGAACCAATATCATACCAGTAGTCATCGAACTTGTATGCATAAATTTCAACGTCCTTCTTAAGAAGCCACTCTATGAAATAGCCCGGCGAATCTCTGTTGCCCTCTTCGAGGTATTCACCAACCTTCTCTATAACATCCTTTGGAAAAGCATAAACGCCAGTGCTTATCAATGTGGACTTTGGTTGCAGGGGTTTTTCCTGAAAATCAATCACTCTATCCCCCTCAACCAGCACCACACCATACCTCTTCGCTAACTCAAAATCACCAACGTCGTAAACAGCTATTAACGGCCTTCCACTGTAGTGTTTCAAAAACTCCCCCAGAGAAAAGGAGAACAGATTGTCACCAGCAACTATAAGGTAATCATCAACCCCAAGTTCTGATACTGCATATTTAATGGCTCCAATGGTTCCGAGCTTTTCCTCTTCGCTTATGGTTTCCTCCACAATAAGCCCAACGTTGTTTTTTTCGGCCCAATTCTTAAAATGCTTCTCAAAGAACTTGTTGGTGGATACATAGACTTCCAAACCAAGATCCTTGGTCTTCTCAAGGATGTAATCGATGATGTATTTATCTCCCACAGGTAAGAGGGGTTTTGGTTTACCCTTTGTGATCGGCCACAAACGAGTGGCATATCCGCCGGCCATGATAAGGACTTTCATTTATTACACCCCCTTATTCTCGTAATGTCTCCCGGATTTTATTCAGAAATTCCTCAACACCACGAACATCGTCCTTAAGATAATGGTAAATCTTTTTGTCGTTGATCTCCCAATATATGTGCACAAGCCTGTTCCTGAACCTAACCATTAGCATTAAACGTTTCCCCAAATGTTCACTTATAATACC
This sequence comes from Methanomassiliicoccales archaeon, assembly GCA_014361295.1. Taxonomy (NCBI): domain Archaea; kingdom Methanobacteriati; phylum Thermoplasmatota; class Thermoplasmata; order Methanomassiliicoccales; species Methanomassiliicoccales archaeon. Next base: position 1,610 of record JACIVX010000049.1, read on the forward strand.
ATTCTCTACTAAAACTCTGAAAGTGTCAGCGTAATCTTGGGGAAGCCTCATACGATTTTTAGAAATTAAGTGATATGCAATATCAATACATGCTTCGATAGCAACTAACAGATTATATTTGGCGCTTGAAATGTAATGCTTGTTCTTTAAAAAGTCCTCTTCAGAGAAACTTGAAAGTTCTCGAAGGTTCTGTAAGGCATTCTCCGCTTCTGAAACAAGCTTCATGATTTTTTCTTTGTCATATTCCAAGGAGATCCCTCCCATACCTCCTGAGATAATAAGAATAATCATGATACTCACGCAAAGTCCCTTCCTCAAACTCACATCTGGCATTATCATCCCTACTAAAAAGGAGCTCTCCCTCAAGAGCCTTAAATCTGAACGTCACCGGGGCATTATTAACAACCCTAACATCAACTGGAAGCCCTATAAACTGTGTTAGCTCCTCTTCCATCTCCAGCTCATAGGCTAAATCGTGATCTCCATCAACGTAAATAGCAACGTCAATGTCTCTGAATGGACGGTTTTCAATGAAAGATCCGTGAATATAAGCAAACAAAACCTCTTTCCGATTAATTAAAAAATCGGTAATCCTCTTCTTTATCTTCTCTCTATCCTCGGATGGTAAGTTGTATATCCTCATGTATTAAAATTCACATCTGAAAACTAAAAAACTTTCCCTAAAGCTTAAGAGAACTACTATTAAAGTTAGTTTGGTGATAGAATGAAGGTACTCGTAACTGGCGGTGCCGGGTTTATAGGCTCTCACCTTGTGGATAGACTTATGGAGGGGGGTCATGAAGTTAGAGTTCTCGATGATTTAAGCGCAGGGAGCTTGGAAAACCTCAAAGGGGGGATTGATCACGAACGTTTTGAATTTATGCATGGAGACCTGAGAAGGAGAGACATTTGTGAAAAAGCAGTTAAAGGAGTGGATGCCGTTTTTCATCTTGCTGCAAATCCTGAAGTGAGGATTGGCACCCAAAGTCCAGAACTTTTATATGAGACTAACGTTCTCATAACCTACAACCTCCTCGAGGCCATGAGAAAAGAAGATGTAAAAGCACTGGCCTTCACTTCCTCATCCACAGTTTATGGGGAGGCAAAGACGATACCAACCCCCGAGGATTATGGGCCCCTGGAACCGATAAGCGTCTATGGCGGGGCAAAGTTGGCTGCCGAAGCATTGATATCAGGCTATGCCCACACATTTGACGTAAAAGCCGTGGTCTTCAGGCTGGCAAATATAATAGGGAAGAGGTCAAACCATGGAGTTATCTATGATTTCATAAACAAACTCAAGAAGAATCCAAACAGATTGGAGATTTTAGGCGATGGAACACAGAG
>JACIVX010000050.1 GCA_014361295.1 Methanomassiliicoccales archaeon
TCATTCCTTGCAATGGCAAGTTAAAATCAGACCAAAATGGGATTGAAATAACATAACAGACTACCAAATCGAAGAATACTACCCAGTTAAAATCAGACCAAAATGGGATTGAAATGCCTTAAAGACTACCTTAAGTGACACATTCTTTTTCATGTTAAAATCAGACCAAAATGGGATTGAAATTGAGGCTTTCCGTATCGGCGACCAGTTATATTTACTGTTAAAATCAGACCAAAATGGGATTGAAATGAAGTAATACAACTGAAGAGAAAAATCGAGGAAGTGTTAAAATCAGACCAAAATGGGATTGAAATAGGTAGTTTCTTTCAACGCTCGCCCGACTTGCCTTTGTTAAAATCAGACCAAAATGGGATTGAAATTAAAATTGGAAATTCACTGATTGGATACAGCAGAATGTTAAAATCAGACCAAAATGGGATTGAAATTCTTAGCATATTTAAGGCCAATCAAGTGCAAATCAAGTTAAAATCAGACCAAAATGGGATTGAAATGCCTCGCCTTGGGCGATAACGCCCTCGACGAGGCATGGTTAAAATCAGACCAAAATGGGATTGAAATAACAGAATTAGATCATAAGACCAGCGACTACCTCACGTTAAAATCAGACCAAAATGGGATTGAAATTTTCATCAGAGACACTAAAGGTGAGTTCATCAATGACAGTTAAAATCAGACCAAAATGGGATTGAAATGAGAACGTCGTAAACTTGCAAAAAAGCTCTATGAGGAGTTAAAATCAGACCAAAATGGGATTGAAATTCGCTTTTCTGATCACTTTGATCGCTATCTCACAGGCGTATTAAAATCAGACCAAAATGGGATTGAAATCCATTTCAACGATGGTTGGCACCTCCTTGGTTCTTATTAAAATCAGACCAAAATGGGATTGAAATTTATGACAGCCGGTTCTTCTACTTTGAGTTTGAGAGTCCATTAAAATCAGACCAAAATGGGATTGAAATAAAAAAGGAAATGAAGGGTGTATGGGTTCTGGATGACATTAAAATCAGACCAAAATGGGATTGAAATGTTGCGAATCAGAAAAATTTGAACGCTCAGATGATTGGATTAAAATCAGACCAAAATGGGATTGAAATTTCAAAGTTGAATTCAAGGTTCGCCCGCCCATATTCCTATTAAAATCAGACCAAAATGGGATTGAAATACAAGAACTATAATAAGGCTTTATCTATTGTTTGGACTATTAAAATCAGACCAAAATGGGATTGAAATGAAAAATTCAAAGAACTGCGGATTTTCTTGATTCTAATTAAAATCAGACCAAAATGGGATTGAAATTCTTTCAACATTAGCACTTCTTCAAGTACGCTATGGATTAAAATCAGACCAAAATGGGATTGAAATAATCGTGCTGTGAATGTTACGTATTCCTTATTCTCCATTAAAATCAGACCAAAATGGGATTGAAATGATTGGACTGTTGGTTTATTATTAGGTTTAGATTCATTAAAATCAGACCAAAATGGGATTGAAATGTTGAAGATCTGGAGATCTACACAACAAAACATTTCAATTAAAATCAGACCAAAATGGGATTGAAATTTTCATCACATCAGGGCAGATAACTTTCCTAATAAGAATTAAAATCAGACCAAAATGGGATTGAAATACATTCGAAATAGAGACCAGTAAGGGGATAATAAGAGTATTAAAATCAGACCAAAATGGGATTGAAATGCAACAACCCCATCCTTGAAAAAAAGAGAGAAGAATATTAAAATCAGACCAAAATGGGATTGAAATCTTCAGAAGCTTAGAAGAATGTGTTAAGGTGATGTGAATTAAAATCAGACCAAAATGGGATTGAAATGTTTTAAGGCCGTGACAAGAGCATTCCAAGCTGCTACAATTAAAATCAGACCAAAATGGGATTGAAATACTTTCACTGAATCGTATTCATTGAAGTCCTTTTCATCTAATTAAAATCAGACCAAAATGGGATTGAAATTTCCTTGATTGGGGGCTTCTACGGGCCCCTTTTTTAGATTAAAATCAGACCAAAATGGGATTGAAATACAGGCAACTGGACAGTCACAGGCTTCTACATACAATTAAAATCAGACCAAAATGGGATTGAAATTTCTGTCCAGATCATCTTTTCCTTCTATCTTTAAATCTATTAAAATCAGACCAAAATGGGATTGAAATTGCCCTAAACGATGTAAAAGTTGTGAAAAAAATCAAAGTATTAAAATCAGACCAAAATGGGATTGAAATGTATGCACCGTCTCTCTCAGCAGCTAATATAGTACAATTAAAATCAGACCAAAATGGGATTGAAATACAGACAAAAGCACTGTTCTAAGCAGTGCATAGCAAATTAAAATCAGACCAAAATGGGATTGAAATTCTGTAGAGTACTGAAATGTAACATTTGTCCCATCATTAAAATCAGACCAAAATGGGATTGAAATAAAAGAGCTTATCAACGCCCTTGATAAGCTCCAAAATTAAAATCAGACCAAAATGGGATTGAAATAGGAACGTGCGACAATCAAATTGCAAGGATCTAACAGTATTAAAATCAGACCAAAATGGGATTGAAATCAAAAAAGCAAAGAAAACGGAGGATATCGGCAGATTAAAATCAGACCAAAATGGGATTGAAATTTGCGAGGAACTACAAGCAGATGTGAACGCTGCTAAAAATTAAAATCAGACCAAAATGGGATTGAAATCGCTTGATATATAAACTCGCCATGCTTCCCCTTTTTATTAAAATCAGACCAAAATGGGATTGAAATTGTATGTCCTTCTTAGGAGCAAAGCGGCGTAATCCGGATTAAAATCAGACCAAAATGGGATTGAAATTAGAATCGCATGGCCTCGACGAACCG
>JACIVX010000051.1 GCA_014361295.1 Methanomassiliicoccales archaeon
CTTGGTGCCGCCGGTCCCAAAATGAGCTCCGTGTCGCCCACATTTCCCAGTGTGAACTCCCAACAAAAAAGCTCGCCCTCGGTTATTTCTCCAAACTCATAAACGTCAATGGGAGCCCACACTTTTGGCGTAGCCCAAGCCCAAAACGAGCAAATAAGAGCTATAGCGATACCAAGCACATAGGGAAATTACCGCGTCTTTCATCAGGCAACAACCAATATGTTCGCGTACCTTCCACCGAGACTTCACGAAGGACAGCATCGACCCAGTATGCACGACAGCATGAAAGTAGACCGCCGCTGTCGCAGTGGAATACAATTTGCACAGTTGTATGGAGGGATGATAAATGCGCAGTGAGAGGGCCGAAGGAAAAGAATTGTTTTCCCAACGCTTAGTCGCTGGCAAGCGAACGTATTTCTTTGATGTAAAAGAATCGCGGGAGGGCATAAAGTTCTTAGTAATCACTGAATCAAGGCTGGTCGGGGAGAAGCGAGAACGCAGTAGCATAATGATTTTCCAAGAGCACTTGGCGGCATTTCATGCGGCATTACAGGAAATCCTTGAAACCGCAGGATTTAGATTCAAAACTTATGACTTGCAAATCATACGCCAACACCATCCAAAGGCCTACGCAAAATGGGCAGAGGAAGAAGACAAACGCTTGACAGAAGAATATCAAGGTGGAAAAACGATTGAAGAACTCGCAAAGATCTTTCAACGTAAGCCCAGTGCTATCCGTGCTCGTTTGAGAAAGCTAGGACTGCTAAAAGAGTAACCACTTAGCCGCTTTTCAGTTCTCGACACTGCTTAAGAAGAGATAAGGCTCTCTGAAGTCTCTCAGAGAGCTTGTGCGGGCCCACTCCTGGTGCATGAGGCTAGCTCATATATCGTTTCAAAATGGCCACCTCTGCAGCGTAGTCTTTGCGCTTTCGGTAGATAATCGCGAGTTGCTCATAGTACCAAGGTGCCACTCCCCAACCCTGAGCCCGTGCTTCCGCCTCCACAGCCTCTACTAACTTGAGCAACAGCTTCTCAGCCTCGTCGAGCCGCCCTGTACGCTTCAAGTTTTGGACTTCTTCGACGTACTCCGTATAGTGCTTTCCTCGGAGGAACCCTGGCCCTTGCATACTTTCCCCTCGCGCGTAATTGCCGTAGTCCCTGAAAGTTCGCACTGAATATATCCTGAAACCTTGACGGTAGGCTACCTTCCGGACTAAAAAGGACTGTAATGGCACTTTTTAACCTACGCAAGAAAACGAGTTTTGGAGACACAGGGACACTGCTGAATCTGAGGACAGACTTCACTCGACCATGATATACAATACTGCTTGAACAGCCTTAATTATGCCTTAATCTAGTTTTTCGATGTGGCACAGATTTCGTGTACACAATCCTGCGAAAATCCTCTTCAAGTTTTCGTCCCTTCAAATATCGACAACTACTTGTCTTCCCGGCTTTGCGAAGCCAGCCCTCCTGAACTAACCGTAATGCCTTTTTCCATGCTGTAGAACGACTACAGCCCCATAGTTTGCGCAAATCAGCATTTTTAAGCCCGTGCCGAGATTGAGAAAGGGCTGGCAAAATTGCGAGCAATTCGGAAGGAGGTGATGGAGTTGCTTCAACTCTTACCTGGCCGCTATCTAAGTCAACAATGACGAAAAAATTCTGATTTCCGCCGGTATCTACACAAGAAACCTGCTCTATAGCACCTTTAGTCGCTTTTGAAAGCGCTTTGATATCGGCAGGTATGCGAGTCGTTGTGCCCACCAGATAAACAATTTTAGAGTAAAAGACCCCACGGAGGGCTGCGTCATAATGAAACTCCCGATCTTGCGTAAGCACCCATGCTCCGATTCCTTTGGCTGTGACAGAGATCACGTCATCAGGGGCATTTTGTGGCAGTCCTAGTTCAGTAATGGTGGTCACTTGATCTCCGTTTTCTGTAAACATTTCTTTCCATTCGCTTGGTCTAGAAACAGACGCGTCAATAACGAAGTGTTTGGGAAAAGGCAACGGCAGTTGAGTGCCTGCCTGGGGAAGCCCTTTTTCAGACTTTGTCACCTCCGACCTCCGCCAAATCAGAACGAACTATTTTAAGTTCCCTCTCGGTGAGGCCCCAAAGTTGGGCGGCGAGTTGGTCAATTCGTTCCTCGATTTCGCGTAGGCGGGCTACATCGCCCTGAGCCGCAGCCTCGTGAGCCGCCTGGGAGGCCTCGGCCAGAGCTCGGTGCACCAGATCATTCGAGTTGTACTTAGGGATGCGGACGTGCTCCAGAACAATTGGGGACCCGATGCCACCACCTCCGGTGGAAAAGAAACTCCGAATGGTCAGATCGCCAGCAGAAGAGTTCATCAGCGCACAAATGTAAAAAGCCTCATCGGGCTCATAGCAAGCAACCAGAAATGTGTTATGTTCAGGAACAACAGGCTTTCCCTGGACCATATCAACAACAACGGCTCTCAATCCCTTGGCAATCCAAGGCCACACAACTTTCCAGGGGGCGAAGGTGTAGTCGCCGATCTCGGACATGGAATAGAACGGTTTACCCGCTTTCATCGCTTGTTTGACTTCCCAACCTCCACGCGCTCTCAAAACGTGCTCAAACCGCTTAAGGTAAGCCCAGGTGTGGGGATAATC
>JACIVX010000052.1 GCA_014361295.1 Methanomassiliicoccales archaeon
GAGGGGTGATAAATGAGCAGTGAGAAGGCCGAAGGAAAAGAATTGTTTTCCCAACGCTTAGTCGCTGGCAAGCGAACGTATTTCTTTGACGTAAAAGAATCGCGGGAGGGCGTAAAGTTCTTAGTAATCACTGAATCAAGGCTGGTCGGGGAGAAGCGAGAACGCAGCAGCATAATGATTTTCCAAGAGCACTTGGCGGCATTTCTTGCAGCATTACAGGAAATTCTTGAAATCGCAGGATTTAGATTCAAAACTTATGACTTGCAAACCATACGCCAACACTATCCGAAGGCCTACGCAAAATGGGCAGAGGAAGAAGACAAACGCTTGACAGAAGAATATCAAGGTGGAAAAACGATTGAAGAACTCGCAAAGGCCTTTCAACGCAAGCCCAGTGCTATCCGTGCTCGTTTGAGAAAGCTAGGATTGCTAAAAGAGTAACCACTTAGCCGCTTTTCAGTTCTCGACACTGCTTAAGAAGAGATAGGGCTCTCTGAAGTCTCTCAAAGAGCTTGTGCGGGCCCACTCCTGGTGCATGAGGCTAGCTCATATATCGTTTCAATATGGCTACTCCACAGGACCTAGAAATCCAACCTAAAAAACTTCGAATGCTTTTCATTTGGCTTGCGACAGCCGCGCTAAGCGTACTTCCTTAATCCTCTCTACAATCCATTTTTCGGAGAAACCTAATTCACGCAACAAACAGCATTCAACTAAGATCTTTAACCTTTCGGTTATGTCGAACAACGTGATCGGATCCGCGGCCTTCTGCTTAAGTTCAGGGTCGTAATGTGTCAAATAGTTCCTCGTGTCAATCACGGTAGAAATAAAATGCTTGATGTCCTTTTTACCACCAATTATCCTGTTAGCTACGGCTATAAACATCTCACAAATATCCGCTAAGCGGGCGCGCAAGCTAACTTCGTTGCTATATTTGAACTTTTCCATCAGCCATTGACGCCACTGACTTGGAACCGAATCAGTAATTTCCTTGACGCGTTTTTGGTGTTCTTCCTCTGGCAACTCCTGTCCTCCTATCTTTAATCGGTGAAATGCTTCTAAAGCATGGACTATTGTGAGAAAGGCGAGTTCAATAGGCATTTCTGAGGCACGCAAAGTGGCTAAGTAAAGATTTGACACCGGCTCTAAACGAGTCTTTATGTCAAACCATTTACGCACAAAGAGTTCGAACTCGTTACAGATGTCGTTAAAATTGAAAAGCGGCCAATAAATATGAAGAAATGACCGATCAGATGATGCTCCCCGTGAGACCCCGTAAAGAATTTCTACTTCGCTGCCGCTTTCGCTAGTGTGTCCAACCACTTCAGTAGGAATAGCGGGGTATAACAATGCAAAACTCACAAGATCAAGCATTGTGTGCACCAACTTCCGACACTCATTATAAGGTCGCGGGGTAGGAGGAATAATTCTGAAGAAAGTCTTTCTTTGCAGGCATACCTCCCGCTGTATCCGCGATAATTTCGGACGCGTAATTCTAGCTTCTAATAGTACTTGCGTCCCATCGTCCAGAATAGCTTTAAAAGGTTCGGGTTCCTCAAACTCGATGCAAAACCTTTTGCTCATTAAGTCCTTAAACTGCGGAAATTCTACCCAACGAAAGTTTGCCCAAGAGTCGAGTTCCGACGACTCAAAACGTATAGATGAAAAGATATGTTTCTCCGGGTCAATATGCGCTCCTAAAAACGCTGTTTGAGCAACGAAGTCTGATATCATTGCACCTACTCCGCTAATTTGGCGGCTAACTTCCAAACAACGGTACAAAGTAATTTCGCCTCGTCGTTCAGGCACAATCCCCCAAACGCGTTCTGGAGCAAATACCCCGCTTGGACTGTCTTCTAAAACACCGGCTAGCTCAAGTCTAACGCCTTTGTCTGGCGAGAACCTGAAAGTCCCACCCACCTTTTTATTAGGGTCTTGTGGCAACCACCACTCCCCTCGATATTCCAATTCTCTAAACACGGTTTTCCTCCTTGTTTCTCCAGATTTCCGCAAGTTCTTTGTCCGTGAGGCCCCAAAGTTGGGCGGCGAGCTGGTCAATGCGCTCCTCGATTTCGCGTAGGCGGGCTACGTCACCCTGAACCGCAGCCTCGTGGGCTTCATGAGAACTCTTAGCCAGTGCTTTGTGTACCGAACTTTCTGGATCATACTTAAAAATTCGAATGTGATCCAAAACGTGTGGATCTGGATGTAAGACTATGTAGCCCCTGACAATTATTCTTACGAGGGTTGAGTTCAGAAGCCCGCAGACAAAGTGCGCTTCCTCCTCACAACCACAATCAATCATAATTAGCGTGTGATCTGGAACTACAGGCTTATCAGAAACTAGCGGTGCAACCGCTGCTTCAAGCTCATGGCCAACTTCGGGCCACACAACTTTCCAGGGGGCGAAGGTGTAGTCGCCGACGTCAAACATGGAGTAAAACGGCCCAGTCTCCACAATCTCACCCGTTTTCTCCTTGCGGGTAAAGTACCGTTTGAACGCAGCCCGC
>JACIVX010000053.1 GCA_014361295.1 Methanomassiliicoccales archaeon
GCGATCTCGTAAACACTTGCCTGCAAGCGCTTCTCCCGATGGAATGGATTGCGGTCGTGAATCACTTCGGGACCCGGACTTAATAGGTCGGGACGCCCAATGCGGTAGCCAACGGCGGGCTTGGCAACCACTTCAGTTGGTTCAACGGCGGGATCAATCACGAGATAGGGCACATTCTCCCAACTCACCCGAATCCGTTGACGCACATCAAAGACGTAACCCTCAACGCGTGGAAAAGTGATTTCCAGATGCTTGCGCTCAGGTAGTGCCCGCACCAGCGTGGACACCTTTTGCACTTCTGTTCGTCCAATGGGTTTCTTTTTGACGGGGATGACCTCAAAGGGCACACCGTAGACATCCACATATTCGGGCTCTGAGAAATCGTCATAGTTTAAGCGGCGCAATCCCCGTCCGACCACTTGCTCGCAGAGAAGTTGTGAAGTGAAGGCACGTAACCCGAGAATTTGCGTCACATTCTGGGCATCCCAGCCTTCATTAAGCATCCCGACGGAGACGACGCAGCGGATGTTTTTGCCGGGCGGGTCGCCTTCCCCTTCCCACTCGGTCTTGCCGATGGTGTCCACTGTTTTACGCAAGCGTTCGGTAGCCTGTTGTTTTGTTTCTCCCTCTACAGCGCTTTCGGCTTCTTTGAGCAGTTTCGTGTCAATTCGTAGTGTTACCACCTCGTCATCCCGATTTTGCAATTCGGACAGAACTTTCCCGCTTGCTATGTGCTCATGCACGACTTTCGCAAGGTTGGTGTTATCGCAGACGACAATGAGGACAGGCGGCACGGGTGAGCCATTTTGCTGAAATGCCTCGAAGGTCTTTTTCCATTCGGCAGCCAGTGTGGCAAGCGCGCCTTCGGCTTCGCGCAACACCGATTCGGGTTTGGCACGGCGACGAGCAGTTTGGCGCTCGGAAGCGGAAAGCTGCTTCTGAATGTGTTCCCACAGGCGGAAATATTTGGGGATTAGCGCACCCGTGTTATCGTCCACCGGCACACGGGGGATTTTCACGATGCCCGACTCAATGGCGTCCACCAAACCAAAGTCGGAAACGATCCAGGGGAAAGGTGTTCCCTCTTCGTAGCCGCTGCCTTTGATGTAAAAAGGCGTTGCTGAAAAATCGGCGCAAAAGTTGATGCCCCGCACAGCATTGATTTTGTCCAAACCGCTGATCCAAACCGTTGCCTCTTCGCGCTCTTCGATTTCTTCAGGCGAAAGTTGTGCCTTTACTTCCTCAGGTAAAGGGGCGGGACGATAGGCATGGTGGGCTTCGTCGTTGATGACGAGAATGTTCTGTTTGTTGCCCAATTCTTTCAGCACGCGACGGCAAAAAGCAGTGTCGCTCTCCACGCCTCGCTGCACCACGCTTCTTGAGCGACTGTCGTCTTTGGGCTGGAAAAGATGCCAGTTGGTGATTTGGAATTTGCCCTGCTGCAAGCGCTCCATCAGCCCGCGGGGCAAGAGGTCGAATTTCTCGTAGTAGTTGCCATGCTTCCATGGGAGAAGCACCTGCAGCCGCTCCCTGATGGTCAGGTTCGGACACACGACCAGCACGGCATCGGAAAAGCGTCGGTCCTGGGGGTTAGCGAGCTTATTGAGGACCTGCCAGGCGATGACCATGGCCATTACCACCGTTTTGCCGCTGCCCGTGGCCATTTTGCAAGCGTAGCGAGTGAGTCCGTTGTCCTTTGGGATGACGATGCCTTGTTTTTCGGCGGGCGATGCTTCCACAAGCCAGATGAGCGTTTCAGCGGCTTCTCGCTGGCAGAAGAACAATTTGCGTTCCCGTTCTGGGTTATTCCAGTGGTTGAGGAGTTGCCGAGTGATGGGCGTAACGCCGGGATAACCCTTTTCACGCCACTCCTTTACGCGTTGGCGAATAGTGTTGACCAGATCCATGGGTACGAATTCTTCTTCCAAGAGGGAGGGTTGGGGACCTCGCGTGCGCGCTTTCAGGTAGTAGCCAGCAGGTCTCCGTCCCTCTTTCAACACCGGTTGCCCGGCCTCATATGCCCAGTAGCGTGCTGGTTCTTCAAAGGGCGAGTTGATGATGGGGTTGTCAACGAGCATATGAACCTCCTCCCAGGTTTATAACTCGCACGACCTCGTTGCCCCGAAAATCAATGACCTTCACAGCAATGCGGTTATGCTCGCCGGGTTTGAAGGGGAACGAGACTGTGCCGCGCATTTTCTCAAAGGCTTCGGGGTCAATGTAGGCTTTGAGCGCCCGTTGGAGTTTCTCCCACGCATCGGGGTCGCCCGGGAAGAAAGCTTGACAGATGTGAAAAGTCTTGCCGTCGTAATCGGTGTCCAAAAACCACGCCGCCACATCTTTGCCCGAAGCAGAGTGAACTTCACCCGTGACAGGGTCATAAATGTCCACACCTCGAAGTTCCACGATGAAAGTGCCGTCTCCCTGTGCATGGACGGCGACATCGGGTTGACCGAAGACGGTGAATATTTGGCTTGCCCGCGTCGTCTTAAGCAAGTC
>JACIVX010000054.1 GCA_014361295.1 Methanomassiliicoccales archaeon
TGGAATACCTAGCGCAAGAAACGTCGCGTAGTCGTTTGGGTTATGAAACACCCCTGTCGGCCGAAACATGAATCTGGCACGGGTTTCACCGTAGTAGCCCGATACTGGCAAATGTTGTCCAGTTAAATGTTCCCAATATCCCAGCAGGATCAAACCAACAAACACGCTGAACCATATCCAGTGGAGTCTGTTGAGGTCTGATAGGTTACGGAAATAGTACACTGCAAAAAAGATCACCGAGACGCCCATAAAGAGGAAAATTAAGTGACGGATAGCGTCAACCTTAGATGCTGCCCAAGCCAGGCTAATCAAAGCGTAAGCCATCCAGAAGCCAAAAAACGCCATATAAAGCTTAACACCTCTCACTGGAAGCACGATTTTCCCTTGAAGAAGTGCCCGCACCACGAACAACCCCCAAAGAATTGGCAAGAAGATCCGGTAGGGAAATAGTGTAAAGGGGCCGAGATCGATTGAAAAAAGGGCGACCCCGAAAAAGCCGGTAACGAATGCCAAGTAAAAACAAGTCTTCTCAATACGGAATGCCGAGATATGCAGGGATTGAAGTAATTTCAAGAGGAACCCTGCAACTCCTGCCGCCAAACCCAAAACAAGAAGACTGAAGTGTGGAGAGACAACCAGAACCCCAATTAGAGAAGCCGTCACAATAGCCAATAGCCACACCAAACAATTGGAACGCGAAGCGTATGATAGTGTTCGCCGACACCATTGTTTATTCACCAGCATAATTTTCTCGCTCCCTTTGCTCCACAAGTTCGTGTATTTGCTTCAATCCGCTTACCCAGAGTCCAGAAGTTTGCTTAAAACAGCTTTAACGGTCTCGAGCATTTTCTTTTCTCTTGATCTCCGTTTTAAGCGCTTCGTCAAATACCTTGGATAAAAGACCGGTCAGAGTCCTTCTATGATATTTTTCGTCAAAATTTGGCGTTTGCTCTACCTTCTGGCGTCCAAAACACATCTTCTCTATTGCGTCCGCAATGATCTCGGGAACAATATTCTCAATCACTATGACATTAGGAATTTCTTTGAGTACTTTGGCAATCTCGGTATCTCGAGAAGTCAGCGCCAATATTGGTCTTTTACAACCTATGTAATCAAAAATTTTGCTTGTCTGCTCGCTCTTCTGTCCCCCTCCGATTAGAAGTAGTACGTCAGCTCCTTTCGCGTAAGCTAAAGCCTCCTTGTAGGGACGCGGTCCTACGAACTCTACTAGATCTTGAACCCCGACACTTTTGGCTAAATTCATAACTTCTTCTTCAAGGTTTCCGACATGAACAAAATGAACCTTTCGCCCGCGTTCTCTAAGTATCCGTAGGGCTTTGAAGAAAGGCAGGGGATCACGAAATGCCTCTGAGGTGCGGAACTTACCTGTATATACAACAGTGATGTCCGCGAATCGAAAGGGTTTAACTTCAGAAAAGTCGTCAGGATCATAGCCGTTGGTAATAGTCACAAACCTCTGTGAGGGCAAGTAGCGGTACTCCTCGCGATATTCTTTACACATTTGCTCGGTGGCGCATACGACCTTTGCTGCGTGTTTAACGACGATTGGCTCAGCGAGACGTGCTAATAACTGCCCTAAGTAAGCTTTTACTCCTCGAGGCGGAGTTTTACGATGCGCCAATCTCCAGGGATCGCGGAGATCAATGACGTAAGGTAGCCCGAAAAAAGCTTTCATGAGAGGGGCCGCGATAAGAGGAAAGAATGGTCCTCCTGTGAAATATAACAAGCAAGGGTGCTCTTTACGAATAACCTGGACAAGCTTGGGTAGAAGAAAGGGCAACCATTTTATTCCCTCATCATTGACAATCTTAGAGTACCATGTCCGTGTTCGGTATATGTGAACGTCCTCAGGTATATTTCTATTAAGCAACTCGTAATCCAACCACACAGCTGGTGAATAACAATCCTCCCTCACCGTCAGAACCACGGGTTCCCAGCCAAACTGCCGTAAGTATTTGACAAATTTAGCTACGCGAAAACTCCCTACAACACCTGCGGGAGGGAAGTAGTAAGCTATCATCACAACCTTCTTCATCATTGACTTTCACAACTTTTACCCACAACTAAGGTGACTAACTCAAATCCACATAACAAAATCTTCGAGAAAAGAAATACCCCAACGTGGCCCGTCGAGAAAGCGTTTTTCTGTCTGTTCATCTTAGCGCCTCTGTAGCTTGCTTTGTACCCATTGCCTTAACGTCGCCACTGTTTTCCAGTATAGCGCCCAGTCACCCCGCTGAGGCAATATTACCTTGGTCCACCGGTTGCCGGAAAGGCGACAGTAGAAGAAAAGAGCGCCCAAGAAGGAAACTGTATAAGACACCGTGGAAGCCCAAGCGGCGCCTACGATTCCATAGCGGGGGATCCACAGCAGGTTTAAGGCTATATTGGTGGCCACAGCAGC
>JACIVX010000055.1 GCA_014361295.1 Methanomassiliicoccales archaeon
GGGATACTCATAAGGGCTCCAAGGATATTCTATGTTATCCTTGATAAAGGAAAGGGCAAGCTGGTGAAGCTTGGGGAGATTGCAGAGGTCAGGAGGGGCTTCACAACTGGGGCAAACGAGTTCTTCTATCTTGAGCCGATAAAGAACCCGATAGAGTGGCCCGTCTGTCCTGTTTGTGAAAGGGTTCACGAGCCGGAGGAAGGGTTGGTTGCCGTCAAGAATAAGGCGGGATGGGATGGATATATCGAGGAGGAGTTTTTGAGGCCGGTGATAATTAGCCCAAGGGAAATCAAAACTCCGATAATTAATGAAAGGAGTTTGAAGAATGTGGCATTTATCTGCACGGAATCAATATCGTCTCTAAGAACTAACGGAAAGATTCATGCCATCAATTACATTGAATGGGGCGAGAAACAAGGATACCCGAACAGAACAACTCTGCGGAATAGGCGGCCATGGTATGGGTTAACACCTCATGAAACTCCTGATGTTCTTTGGCCGATGATACATAACGACAGATTGATAGTTGGGTTGCTTGAAAGCGATAGAATTGTTGTTGACCATAATTTGTTTGAAATAACTGGTAACGAAAAGGGCTCAAAAGTTTATCTTTTTGTTTCTCTGTTCGCAACATACCAAGCCCTTGTGAGAGAACTTATCGGTCGTTCGAACTTGGGTGAAGGAGCACTCAAGACCGAAGGAATTGACATCCAGAAACTTATTGTGTTTAAACCGGAAGCCCTTTCAGAATTCGAAGAGAGCCTACACCAGTTGTTTGAGAAACTGTCAACTTACGAAATCAAGTCCATCTTCGAGGAGCTCGGCCTTCCAAAGCCAAACAAAGACTTCAGCAACATCAAGCCGGAGGAGGTTTCCCTCGACAGGGTCCTTCCCGACAGGCGCGAGCTGGACAGGGTGATCTTCGAGGCGCTCGGATTGACCGAGGAAGAGCAGCTTGAGGTCTACAGGGCGGTTGTCGAGCTCGTGAAGGCGAGGCTGGTGAAGGCGAGGACGTTTTCGAAGAAGGGGAAGAGGTGATGGGATTGTTGAGTGTTTTTATTAGTCATTCTTCTTCAGATTATGAAGTTATCACAAAGGTGAGAGAAACCTTGGAAGTTCAGGGGTTCCACATATACCTCGCGGAGGAGGATGTTAGAGCAGGCACTTACCTTCCCGCCAAGATAGAGGATGCCATCAGGCAATGTGATGTTGTTCTCGCAATCTTGACAAGTAAAGCCTCGAAGTCGGCATGAGTTCAACAGGAACTGGGATATGCAAAAGCTATTGGAAAACTGATAATTCCTTTAGTAGAGGAGGGAGTCGATGTTACTGGCTTTTTAACTGGTGTGGAATATATAAGATTTGATCCAAGAAACTTAGAGCCAGCGCTCGAAAAGATTAGGGGATACTTAACCAGACTAAAAGAGTCAAAGGAATTCAAGGAAATGCTTGAAGTATTAATTTTGATTGCCTTGGGAGCTTTTGCAGCTTATTATCTGGCCCACAAGAGATGATTTGAACAAGTGAGAGGGAATGTCTATGCACGAGCTCGATAAGGCAATATTTGAAGTCTTTACGGGCTCGGGGGGAACAATTGCTACTAATCTCAAGCCATACTTCAGCCTTGCCATTGCATTATATGAGCTTTTCAAAATCGGTGTTGACTTCATCCAGTGGAGAAAGAGAGAGGAGAAGAAAAGGAATCTCAAAAGGTCGCTAGCACTTACCTTCCATAAAAAGCTGGATCGGGCTCGGAACGACCTTGAAAAACTGGCAGATGACGTTTCTTATGCCTTTGGAGCACTCTTCGTGTACTCCGTGGCAGTGCCTCCCTTCGAACCAAAAGAAAAGGCTAGAGCCATAATCGAACAGCTTGAAAATGATTACATTGAAATGATGAAGAGTATGCGGGAATTAATGAGACTGGTTAAGAGACACAAAAAAATGATAGTCTCAGCCCTTGAGCTGGATGAAACACAAATTATGCTGCTCGAAGGTTTAACCGAAGCCTTTGAAAAGGAAGAGCCTGATATCGAATCACTCACTGATTATCTGCCCCTGATTGCCCAAGAAATGCAAAAGACCGAAAAGGAGAGAAGGGCCTTTAGCCGGGAGCTCTCCAAAGGAATAGGGAGGTTTAACTCCAACTCAGGGCTTGTTGCAATAAATA
>JACIVX010000056.1 GCA_014361295.1 Methanomassiliicoccales archaeon
CAAGCCCCGGCAAAGGGGCCGAGCACGATCTGGGGGACCATGGCCACGAGGCTGGCTGTAGCGAGCACGGTGGCCGAACCGGTTTCACGGGTGAGCCACCACACCAGACCGAACTGGGCGATCTGGCTTCCGAATAGAGAGAGCTGCTGCCCGCCCCAGATCGTGAAGAACCGCGCCTTCCAATCCTTTATGCCTTGAGGGTTCAAGGGTTTTCATTCCCACCGCAAAACAGGTTTCAGCCTGTCAATCCTGACAGCCCGCAGCCGCTCAGTTTAGCTAAAAACACTTAGGTACAGGTATTTGTCCTTTCGTCCTTTCAAGTTTCTGAAGCGTTTTAAGCTTTATAAATTCAGGATACGCCTTTTCGCAAAAGTTCTTTTCACACATCCGTTTTAGTCTTAAACATGTTGCAATATATTTACATCCTCCTCCACAGAAGGGCGTCCACTTGCATTTTAAACAACTCGGTGAAATATCCTCTTCCAACATTTTTACATGAACATAACTTGTCTCTTCCCCAAACACAGACCCCTTTGCGTAGCTAGAATTTCCTAAAAAGCCAGTACAAGTGTAGAGAGTGCCCGTGGGGTATACTACCGACGCCCAATCTACCCGGAGTCCACAGGGGTAATAGTCTGGGAATACTAAAACCGGGATATCTCTTTTGTACATTTCTTGCCATAAGGTGATAAACACGTTAGCTTTTTCTTCTCCCCTCAGTACGTATTTATTCCAGTTATCCTTGGGGTTAAAGGAGGGAACCACAGGAGCTGGATAGACCACAACTCTCTCCGATCCGGCTATACCAGATGAAACAAGAATGTCTAGTAATTCCGGGATAGTGTTAGCGTTATGAGCATCAATATTTATTCTGATACTTAGGGATCCAAATTTATCACTTTGCAGCAATTCGATAGCATTGCCCATAATTCTTTGCCAAGTTGGTTGGCCTGAGTGTAATGGTCGTCGTTGGTCATGTATTGCTTCTGGGCCGTCTAAGGTGATTTGATAATCCCTTATCCCAAACTCGCTTAAAGATTCAACCATATGACCGTCCAGCAAGTATCCATTTGTAATCACGTACTGTTCTAGTTCACAATTAAAGCGTGCTGTTAGCTCAGTAAATTTCTCAGAGCACAATTTAATGGCATTTATATTTAGAAGAGGCTCTCCTCCATAGTAAGCAATACGGAATTTGCGCGGATGCTTTACTGCGAAGATCCTCTCGAAATATTCAACAACACGCTCTACAGTGGATTCATTCAGCCACACATCCTCATGAAAACCTGATTCAGTACAGTAGCGACACGCAAAATTGCATGCCATAGTGGTCAAAATTGCTATTTCCATAGCACCGTAATCGAATTTAGCCGAATCAATGAGGTATTTCACATAATACGTCTCGTCACAGTCTGAAGGCACAAGCAAGCCTTGTTGTGCCAATTTTTCTATTTCGCCCCATGCTTCAGCATCAACTGTGGCACGACTGATGTCCTGATGCTGGTTCAATAACTCCGCAACTGCCTTTGTAATTACAGCGGTTGACTTATAAAGTGTTGAATGTAAAACGAATAGCTCGCCTGAAAGCGGGATTAGAACGGTATATCGCGATTGTTTATATTTTTGGCGCACTTCCACACCTTCGCTCATCATAACCTCCTCGTGCTACATTGGGGCAGCTTGGGCATTAACACCCAAGCTGCCCCCTACAACTCTATGGCGTGAATTTAGAGCCACGACCACAGAAGCACCCACAGAACCTTGGCTCCAACCGACCAACGAATTCACGTTTCTCGTCTATGATCCATACCTTATACATCACAACACCCCCTTTCTTCTTAGTTTGCACTATTTTAAGGCTTGTTCGTCTCCCTTGTCTATCACCTAGGTGACAGAGAAAGCGTCACCAAGGTGACACAATGGCCAAAAGCCTGATGGGGAAAGGATCTGCGATCAAAGGGAATTTTGTCACCCAAGTTCTTGCAGGCCATTTTGGTCAAGTATGGTGATCCGACCGCGTTCGGCTCGGATTAACCCCTGGTTTACTAACTTCTGCAGGTTCAGATTGACCTTCTGGCGGCTTGCGCCGATCAGATCGGCCAGA
>JACIVX010000057.1 GCA_014361295.1 Methanomassiliicoccales archaeon
GGAAACCCCCTCATCCTGACCTTCTCCCCCGGTGGGGGAGAAGGAAGTGGAAATGTGGGAGAGTTCTTTCCCCTCTCCCTCTGGGAGAGGGTGGGGGTGAGGGGCTAAAATTAAGCGATGGAGCTCACCCCGTTGGCACGAAAGCTGCGGCGGGAGATGACGGAGGCCGAACGCCTTCTTTGGTACCATTTGCGCAACCGACGTCTCGGTGGCCTCAAATTTCGCCGTCAAGTGCCCATCGGGCCCTACATCGTGGATTTCCTGTGCCTGGAAAAACGGGTGATCGTGGAAATAGACGGCGGACAACACAACTTTCCCGATGAACGCGCCCGTGACCTTGAGCGCACCCGCTTCCTGGAATACAAGGGGTACAAGGTGCTCAGGTTTTGGAACAATGAAGTGCTAGGAAACCTTGAGGGCGTGCTTTCCGTGATTCTCGAGGCTTGCCAGAGTTCTTTCTCCTCGTCTTGGTCCCCCTCATCCTGACCTTCTCCCCCACTGGGGGAGAAGGCATGTGGGAGAGGGCGGAGATGAAGGGTTACCTCCTTTTCTTTCCCCCTCTCCCTCTGGGAGAGGGGCCGGGGTGAGGGCCCCCCTCATCCTGTGCTTCTCCCCCTCTGTGGGGAGAAGGGGTTTTCAAAACGATCCAAGACGAAGGACTACGGGCCTTCCTCCCCCAGGCGGGGAGATAAGGGACCAAAAAAGTGGAGAACGCGCATCCCCTCTCTGGGAGAGGGCTAGGGTGAGGGAAGCCCCTCATCCTAACCTTCTCCCCCACTGGGGGAGAAGGGACAGGGAAAACACGGTGGGAAAGTGTAGGGTGGGGGTTCCTCATTTTCCTCGTCCCGTTTGGTTCCACCCCCTTGCCCTCCGGGAGAGGGCGCAGGTGAAGGCCCCCTCATCCCGGCCTTCTCCCTCAAGTGGAGAAGGGACTTAGGAAAAACAGAAAACGAACCCATCAGCGTCCCCTCTCCCTCTGGGAGAGGGCTAGGGTGAGGGGGGACGCCGCGCAAGAAAAAGGGCGGGTAGGGCCCCCTGTTAAACCCACCCGTTAAGGCGCCTGGAACTGCACCCCATCGGAGGGCGAGGAAAGGGGGCCGCAGCCGCAGGCCACACAGGTTTTGACCTTGTAGTAGTAGGTTCCAGAACTGGGTGGGGTGTCCTTGTATTCAACGTTGTCCCCTGACCCAGGGTCAGCCACAGTTTGCACAAACGTATAAGCACCGTCTTCACTCGTCGATCGGTACACCTGGTAGCTTGTCGCTCCTTCTACGCGGGGCCAGGTTATTTTTATCTTCGCCTGGCTGTCTTCTGTGATTTTTTCGGCCGTAACCTTTGACGGCGGTGTGGGGTTGCAGGCCACGGAGATCTGAATTTCCCCGGAAAACGGAGCGCAGGTGATGCAAGGTAAATCGCTGCAAGTGCGGATCTTGTAGCGGTAGGTGCGGCCCAATTCCACCGTGTCCAGGAACGTGGTGGATGCGGTCTGTCCAACCTTTTGATAAGTGCCAATGTCCAGGCGCCAGATCTCGTAGACCGCGCCCAGCTTATCCGCGTCCTTAACCGCCTCCCATTCCAGCTTCACCGTGGCTTGGGTTGCAGAAACGGGGGTCACGGTAGTTTCCACTTTGCTTGCGTCCACGGCCTGCAAAGTTCCGCCTTTGTAGCCGGAATCGGGGACGGAAAGGGGGCCTTCACCGGCGTCGTTCCAGGCGCTCACCGCATACCAAACCTTTTTGCACATCCCAAAATCTTGGTTTCCAATTTTTGTTCGCGTGTCATCATAGGACGTGGTGCCGCTAGGAACCTCGGCAAGCTGGGTGAACGTGTCCGCAACGCCTGTCTCGGAGAAGTAGACCCGGTAAGTTTTAGCACCGGAAACGGAGTTCCAGGTGATTCGGATCTTGTCGTAGTAGGTGCCGTCGGAGGCGGAGACGCCCTGGACCTGGCCGGGAGCTTGGTCACCGCCGCCACCGCCACCCCCGCCACCGGTGGCCGC
>JACIVX010000058.1 GCA_014361295.1 Methanomassiliicoccales archaeon
GCGTTGGCCATGGCCAAGGAAGCGGCAGCGGTGGTGATGGACATGGGGTATCTCCGCCACCAGCGGGCCTGGCGGGAGGAGGTGGCAAGGAGGGCCTCTTCCCTCGTGATCGAAGTCGAGGGTGAAGTGGTGGTCCCCGCAAGAATTACCTATCCCCGGGAGGCGTGGAATGCCCAGGTTCTGCGGCGAAAAATTTCTCCCCTCTTGGATCGGTTCATTCGAGTCCTTCCAGAGCTTGCGCCAAGAAAATCTTCCCTGGGCCTGGACATGGAGGGTGTGCAGATCACCAATCCCGTGACCCTTCTGGCCGATCTTCCCGTGGACCAATCCGTTCCGCCAGTGGAGCTGCCCGCGGGAACGGAGGCCGCCCGGGCCCGGCTCCAGGAGTTCCTGGAAAGGAAAATCTCCCGGTATCATGAAGACCGAAACAATCCCACGGTGGACGGGACCTCCGGCCTCAGTCCCTATCTCCATTTCGGCCAGATCTCCCCGGTGGAGGTGGCCTGGCGGGCTAGGGAAGTGGGCGGACCGGGCGCCGCGGCATTCTTGGAGGAGTTGATCGTGCGCCGCGAGCTTGCCGCAAATTTCGTTTTGTACAACGCCCGCTACGACCAGTTTTCCGGCCTTCCCCCTTGGGCCCGGGAGACCCTCCTGAAACATGCTTCGGATCCCCGTCCGACCCGGTACTCCTTGGAGGAGCTGGAAAGAGCCGAAACCCACGATCCCATCTGGAACGCGGCGCAAATGGAGCTCGTTCGCACCGGAAAGATCCATGGGTACATGCGCATGTACTGGGGGAAGCAGTTCCTTCTTTGGACGAACGATCCGGCGGAGGCCTTCCGGTGGGCGATATACCTGAACAACAAGTACGCCCTGGATGGCCGGGATCCCGCGAGTTACGCCGGGGTGGCTTGGTGTTTTGGCCTGCATGACCGGCCTTTCCCGGAGCGCCCTGTCTTCGGGCGGGTGCGGCCGATGACTGGCGCCGGCTTGCGCCGGAAATTCCCGATTGATGTCTACATCTCCCGCTGGGGAAAGAGGATGCCATGAGCAAAAGAAAGGCCGTTTGGTTTCTTTTGGGCTTGCTGGGCTTGCTTTCTTTAGCTGCTGAGCGCGGCCCTTTCGCCGTGGGTGAGCTTTCTCTATCCATTCAAGACACGGCTCGCGGTCGGCGGGTGGAGGTGCTCCTCCTTTATCCGCAGGGCCAGAACCCCGCTCCCTTTGTGTTGTTCAGCCCAGGATTTCTCTTCAGCGGGCCCGCTTATCGGTCTTGGGGGGAATTCTTCGCCTCCCACGGCCTGGCCACGGCCCTGGTCTCCTACGCTTACAGCCTCTTTAACCCCGACCACCGCGCATGGGCAGAGGATATGCGATTCGTTTTGGACAACCTTCCTAAGGAAGTCAGCCGCTACGGAGTTCTTCTTGATCCAAATTCGGTAGCGCTGATGGGCCACTCTTTGTGCGGGAAACTCTCGTTCCTGGTAGCCGCGGAGCGAGAGGTACAAGTCGTAATAGGTTTGGACCCCGTGGACAGCGGCGCACCGGGAGTCATTGATCCTATGCGGTTCCCTTCGGCCGCGTCGGTCCTGAATAAAGTTACGTCACCCGTCCTGTTAATCGGGGCGGAGTACGGGGAGCGGGTGCGGTTCGGAATGCCCTGTGCTCCTTCTGATGCCAACTTCCGAAGATTTTTCGAGGCCGCACCGGGACCAGCCTTAGAAGTGCTCCAATTGGGCGCCGGCCACCTGGACTACCTCGATAACCCCGATTGCGGATTTCTTTGCAATGT
>JACIVX010000059.1 GCA_014361295.1 Methanomassiliicoccales archaeon
TTTTTTCCTGCTTTGAACTTTAAAGCTTTCCTTATAAGTCCTGCGACACTCCTCTCATCAGGTGACATTCCCTTAAGTTCATCACTCTTGATCTTCACGACCCTGGGGGGGTTAGGATCGCCAAGCAATAAAAGATAGACCTCCATGGACTCTCTTATAGAATGGGACAAGAAAATGGCCTGGGAAATGCAACGACACATGATATCCATCCGTCCAGCGCCTGGGATATTCTTCAAACTAAATGGCCCGGTAGTGGCTTTATTGCCTATAACAAGAAAACCTCTCATAATATCAAATTATATATTAAGACCTTATAAGTTAAGGTTAGTAAACATATACACCTACAAATAAAAAGTTGGATTTTTCATGAAAATTCTTTTCATAGAACCTCCAAAGGATCAACGGTTTTTTAATGGGCGAATACCACCCACCCCATTGGGTATATTAGAATTAGCAGCCTACATCGAGGCCAAAAATGAAAACATAAAAGTTTTTGAATTGTCAAAGTGTTGACTGGGAAGGACTGGAAAAACACATAGAATCATTCCAACCAGACATGGACATCCCAAGCACTCTAGCAACTTGTAATGCCTATCTAGTCATCAGGACGGTTGAAACAGCAAAGAAAATCGACCCAAAGATAACAACCGTCATTGGAGGGTAAGATTTCACAGCCACGGCCCATGAAACCCTCAAATCATATCTTGAAGTTGATTTTATCATCCGTGGAGAAGGTGAAGAAAACACTCAATGAATTCGTACATGCAATAGAACAAGATAGTCCGGTTTCAAAGGTTAAAGGCCTATCATTCAGATACAATGGGAAAATAATACACAACCCTCCGGGGCCGCTGATCGAAAATCTGGACCAGCTACCCTTTCCAGGGTATCATTTCGTGACAGAGCATATGATATCATTTCAAGATGAATGCTTCAGCCTACCCCACGGCGAACTAATAGTAGGCATAATCTTCGGAACACTCTTAACCATCATCAAAATCTGCCATGCTAAAAAAAATAGACATTGGATACAATAGGCCCCCAAGTATAAATGATAATCATTGGAATACTCATCATACTCGGCGCACTATACAAAATCAACCAAAACCTACACTCCCAAAAAACTTGTAAACTATATAGCAGCACCTCCCCACACACCTTTTAAGGAGCCCCCAAAAACTCAGGATAAACCAGAGAGCGTACATTAACCTTCTCTTGTAGATTCTTGCAGATAGATGCTTACGAAATCGCCTTCCCTGATTTCATAAATTTCAAGCTGATCCTCCGGTATCTTAAGAGCACCATCTGGTGTTAAACGCTCCCAGACAGTCCTTGACACACTCCTAGTTTCCACGTTCCCATCTCGAATCCTAGCATGCCTTACAAGCTTATAATTCACATACTTACCCTCTTCCATCCTAAAAGTTTCCCTGATATCCTCAGGGACTAAGATCGTCCCATCCTCTCTAACCTTCCCAGTTATATACAATCCTATCTCCAAGACACACCCCCCCGTGTGTCCACCACATAGAATAATATTATAGAAAATAATTATTATAAAATTTACCCAGATTGAGGACTGTAAGTATTGTAGTGGGAGGCCCAAGAGGATATGAAAGTTAGAGCTCATATATTTATCAGTGGCAGGGTGCAAGGCGTGTTTTTCAGGTATAGAACCCAAGATGTTGCAATGGACCATAATGTAAAAGGTTGGGTGCGCAACCTGCCAGATGGCAGAGTAGAAGCCGTCCTCGAAGGCGA
>JACIVX010000060.1 GCA_014361295.1 Methanomassiliicoccales archaeon
TGCCAACAAGCTCGGAACAAACAAAGAATTTCAATCCCATTTTGGTCTGATTTTAACAGAACAAAAACATCCTCAAAACCGCCACAGACGCCAATTTCAATCCCATTTTGGTCTGATTTTAACAGTTGAACACATAGAAAGCTTCTTAGAAATGTTGCTATTTCAATCCCATTTTGGTCTGATTTTAACTGTGCTATTCGCATGGTAGTTGCCTTTGTATGCCATATTTCAATCCCATTTTGGTCTGATTTTAACGTGCTGAAATATGAAAAGAATCCCATGCAGAATGCAATTTCAATCCCATTTTGGTCTGATTTTAACAAGGCGAGGCAGGGTACATGGGCTCAGGGCGACAGTAATTTCAATCCCATTTTGGTCTGATTTTAACTCTTGAACGTGTCATCAAATTATCATTGCTTCTACATGGAGATTTCAATCCCATTTTGGTCTGATTTTAACTTGGCAGGTCTACTTACTATTACAGGCCTGCCGGGATTTCAATCCCATTTTGGTCTGATTTTAACTTAACGGCGTTCTCAATCTTCTTCTTTTGACTATAATTTCAATCCCATTTTGGTCTGATTTTAACACGAAGCCCTTCTCGGCCAGAGGCAGCTCACATTTGAATTTCAATCCCATTTTGGTCTGATTTTAACAAAGAATTGCAAATATGGAATTGGGGGATTTAGTCATTTCAATCCCATTTTGGTCTGATTTTAACAGAAAAAGAACTTGCCAAAGCCGGATACACAAACATCCAATTTCAATCCCATTTTGGTCTGATTTTAACTTGTCAAATTGCAAATATTCGTCTAAAAAGTTGTTGATTTCAATCCCATTTTGGTCTGATTTTAACCACCACCACTTCTTTTTTTTTTATAGATATGTCAAGATTTCAATCCCATTTTGGTCTGATTTTAACATAAGATGCTATACATCCAAACAGAAACACAGAGGCAATTTCAATCCCATTTTGGTCTGATTTTAACTCAGGATAATCAAACGGTGCATTGAAATAAGGATTTCAATCCCATTTTGGTCTGATTTTAACTATGAAATAAAAGAGGAAAAAATTTCCCCTGTAGAGGTATTTCAATCCCATTTTGGTCTGATTTTAACCCGCTTATGCTTGCCGTTACTGCGATAAGAAGCAGTAATTTCAATCCCATTTTGGTCTGATTTTAACGTCCACAGGACAGTTGCGGACCAGAGAGCTCATGAATACATTTCAATCCCATTTTGGTCTGATTTTAACCATTTTATTCTTTGAAGACTCTTTGGGAGGTGCTTTATTTCAATCCCATTTTGGTCTGATTTTAACCTTTCTTTATTATACTATTCCACTGGTCGTTCAGGACTGATTTCAATCCCATTTTGGTCTGATTTTAACCGGCATGCGGATGATAAGAGGGTTGCACAAAAAGTATTTCAATCCCATTTTGGTCTGATTTTAACGATTTGCAATAGAAATTTCAAAACTCACACCATGGATATTTCAATCCCATTTTGGTCTGATTTTAACGCGGCCCCGATTCCGTATGAGGTACGAGGATAACGGATTTCAATCCCATTTTGGTCTGATTTTAACATAAGCCTTGCAATTGCAAGTGGACAAAGATACTTCAATTTCAATCCCATTTTGGTCTGATTTTAACAATTCCCTGATTGGGTGTGTGACTTTTATTTGTCTATTTCAATCCCATTTTGGTC
>JACIVX010000061.1 GCA_014361295.1 Methanomassiliicoccales archaeon
GCGAAGTACGTGTGAAGAGCGAAGAAAAAGCGTTCTGCTTCCTCAGGGGTTTGGATTTCCAGCCCGGCTTTGGCCACCCACTTTTTGAGGGGCTCGAGCTTGCGGCCTCCGAACGCCTCCTGGTAATCGATGGCCTCGGAAAAGAAGATCCTCCATTGTTGGAAAAGCTTGGCCACCATCCCTTCGGGATCGGTGAGAACGGCTTTAGTAAGGGAGGAGTAAAAGGCGGCGATGGCCGCGCGGCTCCGCGGGTGTTCAAGACCAAAATCCCGCACCAGGTTTTCCGCGGTAAGGGCAGTCCCTGTAAGGCTGGAGATCCACCAAAGAAGATCGGCAAGGGCGGGCTCTTCTGCTGGTTGTGGCGACTCCGCGTGGACCCGGCCATCGCGCAAGCGCATGAACACAAGCTTTTGGCCGTCGAATATGACACCACCCAATCGGCGATGGCCCTCACGAGCAGCAAGCTTTTGTAAATACTCAGAAAGCTGGTCACAAGCGGAAGCCAGTGCGCGCGAGGAGGACAGAAGCCCCGGCTTTTTGAATTCAACGACAAGTTGGCCAAAAACGGCGTCAGCCCTTTTCCCTTCGGCCACTACGTACTCATCGCGTTCCCCGGCGGTAAGGCCCACAGTGGCGGCAAATTCTTGCAGTAGGGGCTGAACTCTGTGGCGAAGTTCAGGTTCATTGCAACCAGGAGGAAGCTCTGCAAGTACTCTCGCGAGCCGGCGCGCATATTCCTCCACCAACCGCTGCACATCCCTAGGACGCCCCATCATGAGGAGTATAGAAAAAGCCTGGCCTATAGCCAACGCGATATAAGGCGGCATCCTATTCCTGGCCACGGAAAGTTCGGCGGAATGGAAGGCCTGTCCGGGCAAGGAATGAGGTATACTGAGGCAGTATGAAATTGTGCATGATTGGGTACGGGAATGTGGGGTATGGGTTTGTGCGCGTGCTTCTTCGGCATGGCGCGTGGCTTAAAGAAAGATTTGGATTCGCCCCAAAAATCGTGGCCGTGCACGACATCCGCCGCGGAACCGTCCTCTCCCCGGATGGTCTGGATCTTCAGGCCCTGGCTCGGGCCTGGGAAGAAAATCGGAACCTTTCGGAGCTAGGGAAAAGCGAGGCCGGGCTTAACGCATTTTCGGTGATCCGAGATTCCGAAGCTGACGTGGTTCTGGAGCTCACCCCCACGGATCTGCGCACCGGCGAGCCCGCGGCCGGACACATTCGGTTCAGCCTCACCAACAAGAAACACGTGGTGACCACGAACAAAGGCCCGGTGGCCCTATTTGGAAAAGAACTCCTTGCCCTAGCCAAAGCAAACGGCGTCCAATTCCGATTCGAAGGGACAGTGATGGCCGGAACGCCGCTTTTCTCCCTCGTGGAGTTCGCCCTGGCCACACCAATCCAACGCGTGCGGGGAATCCTCAACGGCACCACGAACTTCATCCTCACCCAAATGGAGGCGGGGAAAACCTATGAGGAGGCCTTGGCCGAGGCCCAGAGGTTGGGCTATGCCGAGACCGACCCCACCGCGGATGTGGAGGGCTTCGATGCCCTCGCGAAAATCGTGATCCTCGCCAATATGGTCCTGGGAAGAGATCTCCTTCCAAACCAGGTTCCTTGCCAGGGAATCACCAAGCTCGATCCGGTCGCGGTAAAAAACGCGCCAAA
>JACIVX010000062.1 GCA_014361295.1 Methanomassiliicoccales archaeon
TATAAATAAATTACATTATTAAGAACCGCCGACACAAACCTTTAAATACAACAACCACAAAAGAAATAAAACAAAAAACAGAAAAAATCAGCCCTATTAAAATCAGACCAAAATGGGATTGAAATTCTAGATAATCAGTAAGAGTAAAATGAGAGGCACTATTAAAATCAGACCAAAATGGGATTGAAATTGGAATATTACCTTTGTTAATTTTATACCGTTTTCTTATTAAAATCAGACCAAAATGGGATTGAAATGGATCAGGAACAACAACAGCATGCATATACTATTATCATTAAAATCAGACCAAAATGGGATTGAAATAAAAGCGTTCTGAAATTCTTGCATTTCCTCTTTTGAATTAAAATCAGACCAAAATGGGATTGAAATCTAATTACAAGTCTATTTTTATTGGTTCGAGGAATGATTAAAATCAGACCAAAATGGGATTGAAATGTCTTTCCATTTTTGATGAAGTGAGGATAGGGATCCCATTAAAATCAGACCAAAATGGGATTGAAATGAGTACGATTTCTAATGAGCATTCTGCGACGAACGGGATTAAAATCAGACCAAAATGGGATTGAAATGCTTTAGCAATTTGATTTGTTTTTCATTGAGAAATGATTAAAATCAGACCAAAATGGGATTGAAATATAATCTTCTCAGATAGCTTCACAGAAGGTATACGATTAAAATCAGACCAAAATGGGATTGAAATCTATTGAATTTCCAACTGTATTTTCGGATAAATTCACATTAAAATCAGACCAAAATGGGATTGAAATCTTGGGGTGTCTTTTGTGGATCTTCTGAGATCTTTTATTAAAATCAGACCAAAATGGGATTGAAATTATAAATAGAGGTATGGGAACATGGGGGCCCCCATTATTAAAATCAGACCAAAATGGGATTGAAATGCTTTCTTGGCTTCTGATGACACGGGGAACAATGCATTAAAATCAGACCAAAATGGGATTGAAATGAGCATTGGCATTTGATGGGATCTTCACCAAACGGGATTAAAATCAGACCAAAATGGGATTGAAATCGTGAACCTACTATAGAAATCGGATGTCTTGAAACAATTAAAATCAGACCAAAATGGGATTGAAATGGTTTAAACATAAAAGCTGGTGATTTTGTCACATACCATTAAAATCAGACCAAAATGGGATTGAAATAGAAAGTGGAGAATAATATAGGGGATGTTAATATTAAAATCAGACCAAAATGGGATTGAAATTCGAATCCTAGATCTACAGCATGGCTGATCTCTTTTTATTAAAATCAGACCAAAATGGGATTGAAATAATCAAAATATCAGATGATATGAATCTCCAACCCGGATTAAAATCAGACCAAAATGGGATTGAAATACAAAGGACATAAGCAACGAGAATAAGAATATCTTCAGATTAAAATCAGACCAAAATGGGATTGAAATGAACGAATTTCAGATTTTTATAATCCTTTCAATCTTTTATTAAAATCAGACCAAAATGGGATTGAAATGCACTAACAATTACACGGTCTCTTTCACTTGCACTCATTAAAATCAGACCAAAATGGGATTGAAATAAAAAAGAAGCAATTATAATACATCATTAGCCATTTTTATGAATTCCTTAAGTTTCTTTTTAAATTTATCAGATCTATGATAGTTTGTTTCTCTCC
>JACIVX010000063.1 GCA_014361295.1 Methanomassiliicoccales archaeon
GTTAAAATCAGACCAAAATGGGATTGAAATTGTCTATGAAACAAATGAAGGGAAAGCCTACAATGCTGTTAAAATCAGACCAAAATGGGATTGAAATACTCAAACAAAGACAAAGATTTAAGATTGCAACCCAGTTAAAATCAGACCAAAATGGGATTGAAATGAGACAGGATGCTAACACACACTATAAAGTGGGATAGTTAAAATCAGACCAAAATGGGATTGAAATTTCTTCGATTACATCCTCAGGCACCCCAAGAATTTCTGTTAAAATCAGACCAAAATGGGATTGAAATTAAAAAATACGGGTCAAAAATTTGATAAAGCTTCAGTTAAAATCAGACCAAAATGGGATTGAAATACTACCTTGTAGGAGGGGACGTGGCTCTCCACCACCACTGCGTTAAAATCAGACCAAAATGGGATTGAAATAAGGCTGCACGTGAGGCCTTGGGGATCGCAGACGGGTTAAAATCAGACCAAAATGGGATTGAAATCTGTCAACAAATACAGACCATAATCCGCTAAATCAACCCGTTAAAATCAGACCAAAATGGGATTGAAATTGATTTTAACGAGATAAGCGTCACCCACCCCTTGAAACACAAAGAGTTAAAATCAGACCAAAATGGGATTGAAATTGAAATCATCCCAGACAACATAATGTTGTCATTCGCTGGTTAAAATCAGACCAAAATGGGATTGAAATCTTGAATTCCTTGAAACGGTAGATTCTACCGTTGAGTTAAAATCAGACCAAAATGGGATTGAAATAAAAGTCTCTGCGAGGCCCTCTAATGATCTCACTATGTTAAAATCAGACCAAAATGGGATTGAAATATTTGATAGTCTAATTCATCAGCAAGGGTCTTTAGTTAAAATCAGACCAAAATGGGATTGAAATATCAGTTTTAAAACAGTATGAAATTGCCGGAGAATCCGTTAAAATCAGACCAAAATGGGATTGAAATTATTTTTGGGCATAGTCTTGTAGTCCATCAGTGTGGTGTTAAAATCAGACCAAAATGGGATTGAAATAAGGTATAGGAGGATTGCTATGAGCGCTACGATTGCTGTTAAAATCAGACCAAAATGGGATTGAAATTGATTTTGTGGTGAAGGCAATCGTGGTACTCTTCCATGTTTATGTTAAAATCAGACCAAAATGGGATTGAAATATCGTAACGTAAGTAGTAATCATATTCTGCTATTTGTTAAAATCAGACCAAAATGGGATTGAAATGATGGGTGGGCAAGTCACTGGGGCGGCGTCCGACTCCACGTTAAAATCAGACCAAAATGGGATTGAAATAAGAATCCGGGGATGACGAAGAGCCCCGCGAACTAAGTTAAAATCAGACCAAAATGGGATTGAAATCAACAAAAACACAAGCAGCTATGACCAATACACAGGTTAAAATCAGACCAAAATGGGATTGAAATTATACAAAAATAAGGCAAGTTCTTCTTCAGTAGCATGTTAAAATCAGACCAAAATGGGATTGAAATGCTCTTGGGCTTAAAAGGCAAAGATGAAGCCTTTGCAGTTAAAATCAGACCAAAATGGGATTGAAATGACGCTCAATGGCTCATACTGAAAAGAG
>JACIVX010000064.1 GCA_014361295.1 Methanomassiliicoccales archaeon
GTCAGGCCATCATGATTTTTCATATTAAAAATCCGGTGCTGCTTGGGCCGACGCAAATCAGCATCAATCAGCAACACCTTTTTCCCCATCTGAGCTAAGCTTACGGCCAGGTTGGAAATTGTAGTCGTTTTCCCTTCAGTAGGCAGAGCACTGGTGACAATCATACTCCTCAGGTTGCTCTGAGGCCCCGACAGTAACAGGGCAGTCCGAAGCGAACGATAGTTTTCAGCGAAAACCGATTCCGGGGCAAAATGAGTTATGAGTTCTATACTCTTAGGTTCAGTCTCTTCTTTCTTTCCTTCTTTCCTTTCAGCTAACTTACCTTTCCGGCCATCTTCTCCAGAGCGATAAGCATAGTAATAAGCATAAGCTCTGGCGTTTTCGCCAAAAGCCGGAACCACTCCCAGGGTGGGCAACCCCGAATAGCGTTCGACATCTTCGACTGATTTAACCGAATTGTCCAGATATTCCATCACAAAAGCCAGCCCAACTCCGCCAAAAAGCCCCAGGAAAAGAGCCAGCAGTAGATTCCGAAATTTCTTCGGACTGGACGGCTTGATGGGTATATCAGCCCGATCCACTATACGAATGTTTGAAGTTCTCAATCCCTTCAACCTGGCTGAGACGCCAGTCTCACTTTGTCTTTTTAGCAGAGATTCTAATAGATTTTTCCTGTTTTCGATCTCAATCTTAAGACTGTTGTAAAGGATAGCATTAGAGTTCATACGGAAAGCCTCTTCTTTCTGCCTGTCAAATAGTTCCTGGAGAGACTTTTCTTTCTTCAGAGCTGCCTGATATTCAGAATAAGCTGCTTTCACTAAGCTTTCTGTTTCATTTTTAAGTAATTCTCTGGCACTGTCCAATTCAGCTTTCAGCCTTTGCATTTCAGGATACTCAGGCTGAAACTGTTCTTGCATTTTGGCATATTCTCGACTCAGTTTGAGATAGTCTTCTCTTAGGCGTTGGATTAAAGGATTACTTAAAGCTTCCGGGATGTAATCCGGAGAAGCATTTTTAATCTCATTATAGTAGGCTTCTTTACGAACCCGGTCAATCTGAGCTTCAGTTAAGGCTTTATTCAGCTCACTCAACTTATCCAGAATGGTGGTTTCTTTATCACTGAGGATAACAATATTCTTTTCCTGTCCATAATTCTGCAATTCCTGTTCTTTCTGGCTGATTTCCTTTTTCAACTCATTAATCTGTTGACTCAGGAATTCAGTAGCTTGTTCTGTGGCTTCAGATTTAGTTTCAATATTCATGTCCACAAAAGAATCAAAAAGAGCATTAACACACTCGCTGGCCAGACCCGGATCATGAGCTTTAAAAGTTACTTCAACCAGCCTGGTCATCCTGATAGGCTTGACTTCCAGCCGGTCAAGGAATTGGTCAACCATCTTCTGCCTGAAAAGGGGATTTTTCAGCTCTTCAGAGGTAACCTGCTTCTTTCCCGAAAACTCCTCTTTTTCCCACAATTTCAATTTATTGATAGTTCTCTCGGCCAGACTGCGACTTTGGAGCAGTTTGTACTGGGTCTGGAAGTAATCATCGCGAAAAGTTTCAAT
>JACIVX010000065.1 GCA_014361295.1 Methanomassiliicoccales archaeon
CCGAAGCTTTTCGGTTTTCTTTCCTTCTTGGCATTCCCACTTTTGTGGGAGCCGCCATTTTCTCCGGTCTTTCCGCCGCGCCGGAAAACATAGGGGGACTGGCAGTCGGCGCTATCTCCGCGTTTGTCTTCGGACTTTTTGCCCTCTGGATTTTCCGGCACCTGTTTTCCAGACGACGACTTTGGCCGTTGGCCCTTTATTGCCTTCTTCTGGGGATTGCCGGCTTGGCGGGGAGCTGAGAGCCGGACATTTGTCCCGAGTCCGAGGTCAGCGAAGGTCACGAAGATTACCCTTAGCTCCACCCTCCATAACCCGGCCGCCCTTCGGCCTGGGCCGCGCCCGCGGCACAGTAGCCTCAGCCATGCGGGCAAAGTGCGTGCTGGTTTGTTTGATCTCCGCAGCTTCCTTTGCCTTTGGAGCGAGTTTCTCCGCAAGGGGGGTAGCCGATCCCCAGGGATGGATTTGGCTTTGTGGAGATGTAGATCAGGCTTTATGGCAGTTCTTCGATCTTTCGTGGGAAGGAAGCCATTTTGTGGTTGAACTCGCGGTGCAAACGCGAAACTGGCAGACCCCGCCTCCTGCCTCCTTGCCCGTGACGGTGTACTTTTTCACCTTTTCATCTTCCCTCACAAGGCGGGTATTGCTTCAGCGCGTCGGGGAAACCGGCTCCTACGTTGCGTATTTCGGACAAACTCTGTTAGCGCGCCGAGAATTGCAGATCGGTTCGTACCTTGGGGTTAAGCTCTCTATAAACGCAAGCGAAGTGGAAATCGGAGTGCATCCTTCCTCTGTATCCGTGAAGGGCGAACGCAGTTTTATTTCTGCTCCGGCCATAGGCACCGACGCTGGTGGGCCATGGGTGCCAAGCATTACCGAACCCGTTGTTCAAAGGATTCAAAGCTCACCGACGTGGACATTTCGGGAATGTTCGGGAAAAGATGACGCACCATATGTCAGTCCCGGAACGTATCTCGGCGAACTCGGATGGCCCGGACCGGGACATCCCGTGGATGCTCAGGATTGGCTACGTGTGAACCTTAAATCTGGGCAAACGCTTGAGGTACGTATTTCTTCTCCAAACCCGGTTTTGTTGCGGGTCATGGATCCGTTGGGCCGGGAAATCGGGCGTGTTGAGGGAGCTGGCCAACTTGGGCTTATGTGCCAGGCCACCACAACCGGTTCCTATCACTTTTGCATCTCTGTGCGCGAGGGCACCCCGCTTTTCACCTACTCCATCGACATTACCATCCGCCGCTAAAATTGTGATGTGCTCGAAAGCTTGATGCTTTCCCATCTTGCGGAAGGTCTGGAGCCCTGGCCAATTTTGGAGGAGAAAACCGGCCTTCCCCAGGAGGCTTTGAAAGCGGAGCTTCTCCAGCTTAAAGCCGAAGGTTTTCCCGTGCGGATCGAAGAGGAAGGGGCTGGCCTTGAGCCGGGCACACCTGCTCCTCAGATTCTCCTTCCCCTATTGCGAGGGCGTTTGGGCCGACCATATCGGTA
>JACIVX010000066.1 GCA_014361295.1 Methanomassiliicoccales archaeon
CTCCACCACGGCCACGTAGATGTACGCGCCGTTCCGGAGGTTCCCGCCGTCCCAGGTCACCGACGCCGTGTTCTCGCCGGAGATCTCCGCCACTTTGGCTCCGGTGAGGTCGTAGATGGTGATGGTGATCCGCTCCGCCACGGCGCCAGCAGGCTCAGCCTGGATGGTGAACGTGGTGGACGTCTTGAACGGATTCGGGGAGATGGTGATCCCCGCCACGTTCGAAAGGGCCTTGGCCACCACCGTGGCCTGACCCTGGGCCGTGCGGGTCGTCATGTACGGGTCAGTGTACTTCGCGGTGATCGTTCCAAGCTTCACCGTCTCGGGGAGGACGTACGTGACCCGGAACTTCCCGGGCTGCCCGGCCACGGCCTCGAGCTTATTCCAGCTCGTGATGACCTCGCCGTCCTTATCGAGAAGCACCAGGACGTTAGTGCCCACGATCTCCGCCGCACCAGCGTACTGCTCGTCCGTCACGGTGATCGTCACCGTGTCGCCCGGGTAGTACGTGGTCTTGTCGAAGACCACGGACAGAGCCACCGTGGGCGGAGTCACCGCACCGGCGCCGCCCAGGGACACCTTGATGGAAATGATGGCGATGTCCGAGTGGTTGGACGGGTCCTGGTAGAAGGCCATGATCGTGTCCCCGCCGGAGGAGCCAAGGCCACCCTCGCCCACCGGCACGCACACCGTGGACCGGAATACGCCCGACCCCACCGCGGTCTCCCGGAGATCCATCCGCTCCCACGTGCCCTTCTGCGCGTTCCACATGAAGATCTTCACCGTCTCGGCGATGCCGGAGATGGAGTCGTCCTTATTGGTGTCGGTGGTCGGCGTGGCGCCCAGGAACACGTCGGACGGGGTGGTCACCGCGCCCTTCGGGGTCATCACGTCGGAGTCCCCGGTGTTCTTCCACCAGATCGGCCCAGAGTGCTCACCAGCATTTTGAGTGTTGCCAGAGCCAAGCGCTGAGTTCACATCGTCGGCGGAGTAGGCGTCCTTGTTCCAGCCGCCGAAGATGAGCTCGCGCAGGAGCGGGTCCTCGTTCTGGTCCAGGTCGGTGACCTCAAGGTAGAGGCTTCCGGAAACCGGGATCTCCGTGACCGGCTTGTACTCGCCATCCAGGAACCGCATGTGGTGCGTCTCGCCGTCGAAGACCTGGAAGTCATAGACCTTGGCCTTGGTGAACGACACGTCCCACACTTGGTTCCGGGCAGATCCGGTTTGAATCTGCGGCGGGAAGTACTGGTTCGGGTTCCCATCGCCCAGATAGTTGACCTCCGACTGCACGTAGTCCACGGAGTTGTAGCGCACAAAGATCGTGTCCTCGTTGAACGCCTGGACCCGCCAGTCGTCGAACACGAGCTGGTACCCATTCACCGCGTCCCACACCGGCTCAAGACGGATCCCCGACATGGTGAAGAAGATCCCGGAGTTGTTGGAGATCTCGTCGATCACGATGTACTCACTGTCGTCCTCGTTGTGCGGGTCGCAGAT
>JACIVX010000067.1 GCA_014361295.1 Methanomassiliicoccales archaeon
AGAGCATGCCCGACTTTTCCAGGGGTTGCCGAAGCTCCTACTACCGCCACCGAACGGGGAAAAAGAAGGCCATCCAAGTTTCGTCGCATGGCCCTAGATCCTAACCCACCCCCATGGAACTTCCAGGTAGTGTAACGGCAAGTGTGTCTGTGGGGCCGCATGGTAGCCTTCCCGTTGGAAGAGCCTTTCGAAAGGAGGGAAAGCTACCATGCACAAGGAAACACGTGACGAGATCGTAAAGGGGTTCGCGGAGGAGCTCAAGGCGATGGTCCGAAACCTTCTGGAGAGCCTTATGCGGGAGGAGAGGGAGGTCTATCTCGGGGAGCACTCTACCAAGGCGAACGGGTACTACACCCGTGACCTCCTCACTCTCGCTGGCTCCATCGAGGACCTCAAGGTGCCCCGCGTGCGGGAAGGGGATTTTCGTCCGCGGATCCTCCCCTACCGGAAGCGCGCTTCGGTAGACCTCTCGGAAGCCATCCTCACCCTCTACGCGGTCGGGGTGAGCACGAGGAACATCTCCCGCTTCCTGGAGGGAGTCTACGGAGCCTTTTACTCGCCCCAAAGCATCTCCCGCCTCATCGCGGTCACCAAAGAAGAAGTGAAATCCTGGCGGGAAAGGCCGCTTGGGGAGGAGTACTACGCGGTGTTTCTGGACGGAACCTTCCTCTCTATTCGCCGAGGGGAAACGGCCAAGGAACCGGTGTACATTGCCCTCGGGATCAAGCCTGATGGGCGTCGGGAGATCCTGGGGTTTTGGCTGTTTGGGGCGGAAGGGGAAAGTGCCAGGAATTGGGAGGAGGTGCTCAAAGATCTGAAACGACGGGGGATTCAAAGGGCGCGGATCTTTATCACCGATGATCTTCCGGGTCTAGAGGAGGCGATCAGGAAGATCTTTCCCGAGGCAGATTGGCAGCTTTGTGTCTTGCATGCCGTGCGGGATGCCCTGAACAAGGCTAGGAAGAAGGACCGCGAGGCCCTGGCCGAGGCGCTCAAGAGGATTTACCGGGTGGAGACGGAAGAGGAAGCCAAGGAAGGCCTACGGAAGCTGCGGGAGCGGTGGGGCGGCATCTATCCCAAGATCGTAGAGCGCTGGGAGACCAAGGCTTATGCCCTTTTGGCGTTTCTGCGGCATCCTAAGCCCATCCGGCGGTATCTTTACACCACGAATCAACTGGAACGGTTGGCGAAGGAGGTGAAACGGCGGACGAAGGTGATGGAGGTGTTCTGTGGAGAGGAGGCGGTAGAAAATCTTTTGTACTTGGTTTTGCGTCATCTGGACTAAGCATGGGGAGCTACTATGCTGGCTAGACGCACTAAACGGGACACTATACCAAGAAGGAACATTCCTCACGACTTGGACTCCCTTAAGACCCGTTTTTCTCGGCCCTGAGGTTACTTTGCCCTTCTCTGTAGAGGTCCAAAATCTCCGCGGGCGT
>JACIVX010000068.1 GCA_014361295.1 Methanomassiliicoccales archaeon
GTCCTTGAATAGGCTCCAACGGTCACTGGGAAATCTGTTGAATTTGTGGATCCTGTGATGCATATGGTGTCTCCAATAGAATGTATCCCATAGCAGAAGTCATAGTCTGAGCCTCCGATGTATGTTGAGTATTCGATTTTCATTTCTGGGGAGAATTTGACGATTACAGCGTCAGATAATCCCTTAGGGCCTTGGAGTGCGTCGAGGGTTATTGGGAAGTCTGTTGAGGAGGTGTAACCTGCAATGTAAATGTTATCTGACCGGTCAATGGTTATGTCTTCGACTGAGTCGTCTTTGGATCCTCCAATGTAACTTGAATATAATATCCTGAATGATGGGTCTAATTTGACTATGAACATGTCATAGCCGCCCTTTTTGGCCTTTTGGTATGCTTCATTGGTTACTGGGAAATCTGTTGACATTGTTCGCCCTGTTATGTATATGTTGCCATTGGAGTCTAGTGTGATCCCCGTGGCTTCATCATGGTTTGATCCGCCGAATGTCATGTAATCTATTATGTTTCCGTTGTAGTCGAATTTAAATATGAATGCATCGCTGACGATAGTACCCCTTGATAGGAACTCTGGTGATCTTGTTTCACCAACTATGTATGCATTTCCGATCTCATCGGCTGCCACGCCAAGTGAGTAGTCGTCGCCCGACCCCCCTATAATGGTATAATAGATTAAGGATCCATTGTAGTTGAATTTTGCCAGGTAAGCGTCTAAAGATCCTGTGTTCATGTTTAGGGTTGATCCTGTAATGTATGCGCATCCGAACTCGTCAACATAAATGTCCCATGCATCATCTAGGTTTCCTCCGCCGAGATATGTTGAGTAGTCTAGTTTTGGGTCTATTATAAGTTCTCTGTTCTTATCGTAATCACCAACCTTGAAAGTGTATGTGTCGCCTTCAACTATGTATTCCACTGGGATATTCTCATCATCCTGGAATGCTATCGGTTTTGTCATTTCCACACTTTGAGATCCCTTTGTGATTATGAGCTGGCCATCCTCTCCAATGGAAAGTTGCGCACCTTCGATTTTTATCCTGATATTGTTCGGGTCGCTGTTTATGATGAAGATTTTCTCGATATTATCTTCATGGGCTCTGAGATTGACTTTTATACCGGGCCATACTTCTCCTAGGCTGATGGTATTCCATGTTTTAATGTTTGTCCAATTACCCTTTTTCTCGTAAATGTTAACTTTTGTTGGGGATGCTTCAATGCCTGTGACATTTAATTTGATGGGGTTTCCATTGCAGTCTGTGAATGTTTCTGTGAGGGTGATGTTCGGGTTTATTTCATGTTTTATTCCTTTTTCTGAAACATGAGTTGTACCATAAAAGGTTTTAGCATAGTATATGCTGTCATTTGTTTGGCCATGGTTTTCAATGAATGGGACGTTTAAAGAGTTTGCCGT
>JACIVX010000069.1 GCA_014361295.1 Methanomassiliicoccales archaeon
TACCCGCCACGGGGAATCAGCGCCCGACGCACTTGGCTTTCCCAGCTCCTTCGTCTGCCCTGCACCGTGGTGTTTTTCGAAAGCCCCAAAAGACTTCTTGCTACCCTGGCGCTTCTGGCGGAATTAGCCCCGGAGCGCCAAACCGTGGTGGCGCGGGAGCTCACCAAGGTTCACGAAGAATTCGTGCGCGGATCAGCCCAGGCTGTGCACGCGGAGTTCGCCCGCCGCGGAAAGGTCTTGGGCGAAGTAGTCGTACTTTTTGCCCCTTCTCCGGAAGCGCCCAAGGAAAGTATGGATCAAGAAGCCGTGCTCGTCCGCTATCAAGAACTTCTACGCCAAGGGCTTTCTCCCAGCGAAGCCCGAAAAAGGACAGCAAAAGAATTCGGGATCCCCGCGCGCCGGGTCTACCAAATTGTTTTGGCCGCCCGTAAGATTTCTCCTTGAGGAGAAAGCGTGAACTTTTTCATCCGCGATTTTTCTGGAAGCTTTGAGGATTTCGCTGCGGTTGTTCGGATCGATAATCTCTGCGATCCCGAGCATCTCTACACCGTCGAGGAGTTCCGCTACGACTACGAGCACTTCGATACCTCAAAATACGTGCTCCGTTATTACTTGGCGGAGAAAGACGGAGAGGCTGTCGGTTATGCCTGCTATCACCACATGCCGCATCGCTTTCATCCCCAGCGATTTTGGATTTGGATAGCCGTAGTCCCGACTTTCCGTCGGCAGGGGATCGGTTCAGCTCTCTACGAGCGGATACTTTCCGATCTACAGAAACTTTCCGCAAAATTTCTCCATACTTCTGCCCGGGAGACCTGGCCTGAATCCATCAATTTTCTGGAAAACCGGGGTTTTCGTGAGGTCTTTCGGACTTGGGAATCTCACCTAAGGGTGCAAGACTTTAACCCTGCGCCTTTCCAGCATTATTTGGACCAGGTTAGACAGCAAGGTTTCCTCTTAAGCACGCTCTCTCGGGAAAAGATGAGCGATCCTGACTGGTTCGCCAAGCTCTACGAGTTACACATGACCGTTTTAAGGGACGTGCCCTCATACACGCCTTTCACCCCTGGTTCGCCTGAGGAATTTCGTCGAAGACTGATCGAACATCCTGATCTACTTGCGGACGGTTATTTTCTGGTTAAGGCAGGGACAGACTATGTGGGCGAGAGTTTTGTGTACAAAATACCTGCGGAGCCTGGACATCTCATCCAGGGGTTCACCGGTGTACGCCGGGAGTACCGCGGCAAGGGTTTGGCTATGGCATTGAAGCTCCTGGTCATCCAGTACGCCAAGGAGCACGGTTACAACCTGATAAAAACTTGGAACGCCTCTACAAATGCCCCCATTTTGGATGTGAACGAAAAACTGGGTTTCCGACGCCAACCCGCTTGGATCGAATA
>JACIVX010000070.1 GCA_014361295.1 Methanomassiliicoccales archaeon
CCCAATCTTGCTCGTTCACCTTGAAGTTTCTCGTTGTTCGCTTACTCCCCGAACCCACCCCGTCCTCGCCCATCCGGACGGGTGTCCCCGGGAGAATGCCCCCTCATCCGTACCTTCTCCCCCAGTGGGGGAGAAGGAAGCAGAGGTGTGGGAGCCTGACCTTCCTCCCCCGCTTTACTTTCCCCTCTCCCTTTGGGAGAGGGGTAGGGGTGAGGGAATCCCCTCTCCCTCTGGGACCGCTTTACTCTACCCTCTCCCTTTGGGAGAGGGTAAGGGTGAGGGAACCCCCTCATCCTGACCTTCTCCCCCAGAGGGGGAGAAGGAAACGGAAATGTGGGAGAGTTCTTTCCCCTCTCCCTCTGGGAGAGGGGTGGGGGTGAGGGAGCTAAAATCGGACGATGGAGCTCACCCCGTTGGCCCGAAAGCTGCGTAGGGAGATGACGGAGGCCGAACGCCTTCTTTGGTACCACCTGCGCAACCGACGCCTGGCCGGCTTCAAATTTCGCCGTCAAGTGCCCATCGGGCCCTACATCGTGGATTTCTTATGTCCAGAAAAACGGGTGATTGTGGAGATCGACGGCGGACAGCACAACTTCCCAGACGAGCGCTCGCGTGATCTTGAGCGTACCCGTTTCCTGGAATCCAAGGGGTACAAGGTGCTGCGGTTTTGGAACAACGAGGTGTTGGGGAACCCGGAGGGCGTGCTTTCCGTAATCCTTGAGGCCTGCCAAGGTTCTTCCTCCACGCCTTGAGTCTCTTCGGAAAGATCCCCTCACCCTGACCTTTCCCCTCTCCCCCAAGGGGGAGAGGGACCCAACCCCTCACCCCCACCCTCTCCCCGAGGGGAGAGGGGAGGGAAAAGCGAGAAAAGAAAAACCGCAGGGGAAGATCAAGCGGCCCCTCACCCCCTTTCCTTCCCCCTTACGGCGAGGGGAATGGGAAAAAAGGGAGAGGAAAAATCCTTCTCCTTCCGGAAGAGGGCGTAGGGAGTGTTCCCCTCATCCCGCCTTCCTTCCACCGGGGAAAGGATTAGGAAAAGGTGGGATAGGGATGGGATGAGCAAAGGCCCCCTCACCCGTACCCTCTCCCCCTTTGGGGGAGAGAGAGCCAAGGTAAAGGAAGTCCCCCTCACCCCTGAAGGGGAGAGGGCTCGTAAGGTAAAGGGAAGACCCCCTCATCCGCACCCTCTTCGCTAAGGGAAAAGGGCTCCTAAGGTAAGGGAAGACTCCATCATCCGCACCCTTTCCCCTTAGGGGAGAGGGTCCAAGGTAAGGGAGGACCTCCTCACCCATACCCTCTTCCCCCAGTGAAGGTACCTCCTCACCCTACCCTCTCCCCAATGGGGGAGAGGGTCCAAGTTTAAGGGAGGACCCCCTCACCCTCGT
>JACIVX010000071.1 GCA_014361295.1 Methanomassiliicoccales archaeon
AGGCATGATCGCATCACCACCAATGCTCTGGGCTTCCAGGAGACAGTGAGCAAGGGGATAAATGGCTTCTTGGTTCCCGTTCGTGGTGTAAGCGCCTTCAGCAAGGCCATGGAGCGTTTCATCCTTCAGCCTGAGCTAATCGAACGCATGGGCAAAGAATTCCGGCGTCTGGCCGAAGAACGCTTTGACGTCCACAAGATCAACGCCTTCTCTCTTCGTGAAATGGGGCTTTGAAGGGTAACCTTCGACCACATTCGCGGAGACTCCTTGGGTTTATGTAGCTTCATGCCCCCCTAAGGCTGCATCGGGGGAGCATGACATTTGGTGAATTGTCTTGCACAAAATTGTGGCGTATAATGCTGTGCTTTGGAGGTGCACCATGGAGAGGTTCACTATAGCGGTTGACCCTGAGCTTCTCAGGGAAGCCATACGGCTCACCGGAAAGAAGCGCAAGCGCGAGGTGATCGAGCTTGCCCTGCGCGAGCTCGTCAGAAAGCATCGCCTGGCTGAACTTCGGGAATTGGCAGGGTCGGGTTTGGTGGACTGGACTCCGGAGGAGTTTGCCTCATGGCGGGAAACGGCAAAGGGGCAGCAGTGAACGAAACACGGCTCCAGGGCATCCTCTTAGACACTTCTGTCTGGATCCGGTATCTGCGGCCCGAGGGAGACGAAGATATCAAGGCCGAGGTGAAACGCGTTCTTCTTTCGGAGCGGGTTTTCACTTGTTGGGTAGTGAAGGCAGAACTTCTGGTCGGAGCAAGGGATGAAGAGTCCTTCGAACGGTTGAATGCGGATCTGGAAGCTTTGGAGGAAATCCCGCTTACCAAGGAACTGTGGCTTGGAGCGGCACGGCTTGGGCATATGCTGCGACGCAAAGGGATTACCGTTCCGCTTCCGGATCTACTGATCGCCCAAGTCGCTCTCATGGAAAAACTTGAACTTTGGCACGCCGATGAGCACTTCGAGCACGTCAAGGGAGTAGTGCCGCTCGAAACGAAGCCATTCATAAAATAAAATTAAAAATTTCCACCTTGCCGGTCATGAACACCCCTCAGGCCATCAGGGGATATGGGCTAGCCGATTATCGCAAGATTAGCTTTCGGTTCCTCCAGGAAATGAGGTTTTAGGAGCCAATTAAGCTCTTTGTCCAGTGCAAGAACTTGGCGTAGTATAGCGAGTGGCAGGAGGTGGGCATGGAACGGTGGTTTTTTGAGCGGATCGAGAAAAATCCCAAGATAATGCTTGGGAAACATGTTATAAAAGGGACGAGAATACCGGTAGAGCTGATTTTACGGAAGTTAAGTGAGGGAGCTACAATAGAGGAGCTACTCGATGCTTATCCCAACCTTCGCCGGGAAGACATTCAAGCAGCTCTCG
>JACIVX010000072.1 GCA_014361295.1 Methanomassiliicoccales archaeon
TTTTTATAAGGTCGAATGATTAAAATAAATATTTTTAAAAATAAAAACATTAATTTGCTCCAGATGAGAATAAGAACGTTCTTGGGTGTACTATCAAAATGCTTGAAAAATAAATATATACTATGGAGGATTCCTATTTACATACACGTTTAGCTTAAACTCTTATTTTTAATTACTATTTCGACCTATTTCGCTCAAAATTTGCTCAAATTACCTTGATTTCACTCTTTTTTTCCGTCATTCATAGATAGCCTCCGCTAGGTTCAAATTATGCCGGCATTTTTCAGCGTGCATAGCTGGTACAGGTTGTAAGCGAATGCAGTAACGACCATCTTTACGTGGACTCTTTTGACCGTGGTAACAAGAACCCTTCCGGCGTTGAATATCCTTTTTATGACTGCGTGCGGTCGCTCACATGGGGATCTGATCCTGCTTATCAGCTTGTTGTACTCTTTATCGAGCTCTCCAAGAGGTTTGTCTGTTGTTCTGCGCTTCATCGTGAAATCGATACCTTTTGCCCTTGTGCCGAAATATCCTTTATCCCTGAGGACAACTTCGCCCTCTGTGGATAGATCGATCTGACTGTCGTGAAGTGAAGCTGTGGACGTCTCTATCTCCCGTATGAGGTTGTAATCGAGATCTGTCTTCTGATGCAGCTTGTAGCCGAAATGGAGGTCATCGCCTTTTTTAGCCCATGTGCCATCTCTGCTTCGACGTGCCTTTGCATCGTCACCGCGTGGCTTTTTTGATCTTCCAGGATCGGCCTCGATGAATGTCGCGTCCTGGACTGTACCAGTTACAACCTTCAGACCCATCGAATCCAGCTGGCTCTGAAGCTCACTCCAAACAACTCGATCCGTGCCAGTTCTGCTGAGGCGCTCTCTGAACAACCATATGGTCCTGGAGTCTGGAACCTCATCCGGGTAGCCAAGAAACTCCATGAACGAGATCCTGTCCGCGATTTGTCTCTCAGCCTCCATATCGCTCAAGCCGTACCATTGCTGAATTGTCAGAACCTTGAACATCATTATGGGATCACAGTTAGGCCTACCACCTCGCTCACTCTTGTTATCATACATGCCCTCAAGATGTATGCGTATCCTGTCCCAATCAATCAAATCCGAGATCTCGAGAAGCTTTGGTTTCCGCTTGCGAGCTTCGTTCTTCTTTTGGTGCTCAAGCATCGCCCATCCTATGAAAGAATTCATAATTAATAATAGTATTAAAAGTATATATAGTTTTCGATGATATGTTTATAGGAATCCTCCACGGTGCTTCATATGTTTGGGCAAGGTCCTTCCCGTGGCAATCCTGACAGGATGCCTGTTTGCTGGTATCCAGGGCTGCGCTGGGCAGGGAGAGGG
>JACIVX010000073.1 GCA_014361295.1 Methanomassiliicoccales archaeon
CCCGGTTCGTCGAGGCCATGCGATTCTAATTTCAATCCCATTTTGGTCTGATTTTAATCCGGATTACGCCGCTTTGCTCCTAAGAAGGACATACAATTTCAATCCCATTTTGGTCTGATTTTAATCGTGTAATATTGACATATGCAACACGATATTCATCATTTCAATCCCATTTTGGTCTGATTTTAATGA
Organism: Methanomassiliicoccales archaeon; assembly: GCA_014361295.1. Lineage (NCBI taxonomy): Archaea > Methanobacteriati > Thermoplasmatota > Thermoplasmata > Methanomassiliicoccales > Methanomassiliicoccales archaeon. The sequence goes on from JACIVX010000073.1 coordinate 193, forward strand.
TAGCTTCTAAAGCTGGAACACAGTCCAAACCATTTCAATCCCATTTTGGTCTGATTTTAATACAAGCAAGTAAAACTAATAAAAACGGTAGTAGTCAAATTTCAATCCCATTTTGGTCTGATTTTAATGGACATCATACAAAACCACAAAAACTACCATAAAATTGATTTCAATCCCATTTTGGTCTGATTTTAATAACTCTTTCTCAAGTTCTTCGATGTATTCCCTTATTAATTTCAATCCCATTTTGGTCTGATTTTAATCCCAATTTATAGCCGAACAAATGAATATCAACCTCTAATTTCAATCCCATTTTGGTCTGATTTTAATCCTGATGACCCTCCAAGATAAAAAAAGGCTTGATCAAGATTTCAATCCCATTTTGGTCTGATTTTAATATTGTCATTGACTATTGCCAGTTGATAGCCGTTTGTATTTCAATCCCATTTTGGTCTGATTTTAATGTTGATTACACCGTTTAGGATGTCGCTTCCAATTTTAATTTCAATCCCATTTTGGTCTGATTTTAATTGTTCTCCTTGTTAGTGCGCTGCTTGGAACAGTGCAATTTCAATCCCATTTTGGTCTGATTTTAATTAGGCTTGCTGAAACCATCCGAAGAAGTATCCAGAGAAAATTTCAATCCCATTTTGGTCTGATTTTAATCCGGATATTTGCCAGCCGATACCGTGGTTGTCTTAAATTTCAATCCCATTTTGGTCTGATTTTAATCACATCCTCAGCATAGAAAGTGATTTGATTCAAAAGATTTCAATCCCATTTTGGTCTGATTTTAATTGTTCCTTGCAAGTGCTTGTCCTTCTTCCAAGTCGTATTTCAATCCCATTTTGGTCTGATTTTAATTCCCATAAAGTTTTAAGCTTCTTCCTTCTCCAAAGCATTTCAATCCCATTTTGGTCTGATTTTAATGTAGTCCCATCCTCCAAATCCTTTTTCTGGGGATCTGATTTCAATCCCATTTTGGTCTGATTTTAATAGGGCTGATTTTTTCTGTTTTTTGTTTTATTTCTTTTGTGGTTGTTGTATTTAAAGGTTTGTGTCGGCGGTTCTTAATAATGTAATTTATTTATA
>JACIVX010000074.1 GCA_014361295.1 Methanomassiliicoccales archaeon
CCTGTTGTGAAAACAAACCTTGGATAAACATAGGGGCCTACTATGAGTATTGGGTCTATTTTTACCAGTTTCCCGTGGCGTGTTGTCGACTCAGCAGCCTCTTTTAACCTTCTGAAGTTTTCTTGGATCCATCCCCTGACCTTTATCGCTTCTTCTATCGACTCTGTTCTGAGTACGGGTGCTCTTGTCATCTTGTCCCCTGTTATCCTTACTGTGGCGCCCCCGGCTTCTGTTATGGCTGAGCATCCCCTGTTTACTGATGCTACGAGGGCTCCTTCTGATGTTGCGAGTGGAATGTAAAATTCGCCCTTTGCATGTTCTCCTCTGATTTTAATGGGCCCCGCGATTCCTAATGGTATTTGTATTGTGCCGATTGGATTTTCTATGTTCTTTTTCTGGGCCTCTTCCATGCTTATAGAATATTTGGAGATATGTTCTAGTTTTTTTCCTGTTATTCTTTCTATGAATAATCTTCTTATCTCCACTGCTTCTTCTATGCTCGTATATTTCTCGATTTCGTGAAGTTTTATCTTTCCTTCTTTTAATCCTTGTATTATCTCTTCCTGTATCATATGATCCCTTATAATTCTTTTAACATTTTTGGGATGTCTGACGGCTTTTCAGCCACTTGCACATCTGCCCTTTCAAGGGCTCTTATTTTACTTTCAGCCGTCCCCGCACCCCTTTCTATGATCGCCCCGGCGTGTCCCATCCTTTTTCCAGGGGGTGCTGTTCTACCAGCTATGAATGCCATAACAGGCTTTGATATGTGCTCTTTTATGTATTCTGCTGCTCTTTCCTCGGCGTCCCCTCCAATTTCCCCTATCATGAGTATCGCCCTGGTATCCTTGTCCTCTTCAAACTCTTTAAGGACATCGGCAAAGGTTAGGCCTACTATTGGGTCGCCCCCAATACCTATACATGTGCTCTGTCCCATTCCATTGTTTGTAATCTGGTAGGCGAATTCATAGGTTAGTGTCCCGCTCCTTGAAACTATGCCAATATCCCCCTCCTGGAATATGTGCCCTGGCATTATACCCAATTTACCGACTCCAGGTGTAATTATGCCCGGGGTATTAGGGCCTATGATTGTTGTTTTCATTCTCCTAGCATATTCCATGATTTGCATCGAATCATGGACTGGTATATGTTCTGTTATTATAACTACAAGGTCTAGGTGTTTTATGGCCTCGTAGGCCGCGTCTTTTGCGAAGGGCGCTGGTACGAATATTATCGAAGCGTTTACATCCGTTTCCTCCTTGGC
>JACIVX010000075.1 GCA_014361295.1 Methanomassiliicoccales archaeon
AAGAACCGCCGACACAAACCTTTAAATACAACAACCACAAAAGAAATAAAACAAAAAACAGAAAAAATCAGCCCTATTAAAATCAGACCAAAATGGGATTGAAATTAGAGGTACAAATCGGCTTGAAAATTCCCCAATTCCCATTAAAATCAGACCAAAATGGGATTGAAATGAGAAACAAGAAAAAGAAGGATCTGAAACAGAAGAAATTAAAATCAGACCAAAATGGGATTGAAATAGATTAGAGGCTGTGCGGCTGGTTGTTGTTATTGTATTAAAATCAGACCAAAATGGGATTGAAATTTATAAAGGAAGACCCATATAATATGTGTGTGGGTCATTAAAATCAGACCAAAATGGGATTGAAATTTCTCATCACCTCCTTTTTAATTACAAGGAGTAAGGATTAAAATCAGACCAAAATGGGATTGAAATTTTTTCAAACTTCTCTTTTCTTAGTTTCACCGGGAGGATTAAAATCAGACCAAAATGGGATTGAAATCGCAGTCGTATCATAAGAATCAACATAATAATATACTATTAAAATCAGACCAAAATGGGATTGAAATCACCAAATTCTCCAGCGACGTCTGGGGCATCAGGGATATTAAAATCAGACCAAAATGGGATTGAAATCACAATAAAAACAAGTAAGAAAAAAGGATAGAAGAAAATTAAAATCAGACCAAAATGGGATTGAAATCGATTATAGAGTGTCTCTGCCTCAGGGCCTATAATAATTAAAATCAGACCAAAATGGGATTGAAATTTAAATCACATATCAAAAGCATTGTGATCGGCAATCATTAAAATCAGACCAAAATGGGATTGAAATATTGTAGGAGGTCTGGATCATTAGGGTCGAAATTGGAATTAAAATCAGACCAAAATGGGATTGAAATGTTGGGATCACAGTTCACATCCCCCAAAAATTCAAATTAAAATCAGACCAAAATGGGATTGAAATGGGGCAACCGTCCTTTTAATCAAATCCAATGTCTCCATTAAAATCAGACCAAAATGGGATTGAAATTATGGACTCATCAAAGGTCAATGAATGGGATCAAGTATTAAAATCAGACCAAAATGGGATTGAAATAAATACGTAACATTGGAAGATTTCAAAGATATGATACGTATTAAAATCAGACCAAAATGGGATTGAAATCAAAAAAGCAAAGAAAACGGAGGATATCGGCAGATTAAAATCAGACCAAAATGGGATTGAAATTTGCGAGGAACTACAAGCAGATGTGAACGCTG
>JACIVX010000076.1 GCA_014361295.1 Methanomassiliicoccales archaeon
GAAGACCGGGGCCAAAGAACCCCGGTCTTGGAGGGAAGCGGGCTCTTGCTACCGAAATTTTTGCCAAAATGCTGTGGAAAATTTCTGCAGGGACTGTGGAAGTTCATAGTGTCCCGTTTAGTGTGTCTGGCCAGCATGATAGCTTCCCATCTAGATTTCCGCAAATCCCCGCAGCCTTCGCGCTCCCCATGCCTCGTCCAGATGACGCAAAACCAAGTACAAAAGATTTTCTACCGCCTCCTCCCCACAAAACACCTCCACCACCTTCGTCCGCCTTTTCACCTCCTTCGCCAACCGTTCCAGTTGATTCGTGGTGTAAAGATACCGCCGGATGGGCTTAGGATGCTGCAAAAACGCCAAAAGGGCATAAGCCTTGGTCTCCCAGCGTTTCACGATCTTGGGATAGATTGCGCCCCAGCGTTCCCAAAGCTTCTGTAGCGCTTCCCTAGCCTCCTCCTCGGTTTCTGCGCGATAAATCTTCTTGAGAGCCTCGGCCAGGGCCTCGCGGTCCTTCTTCCGAGCCTTGTTCAATGCCTCCCGCACGGCATGCAGAACACAAAGCTGCCAATCCGCCTGGGGAAAGATCTTCTTGATCGCCTCCTCTAGGCCTGGAAGATCATCGGTGACGAAGATTCGTACCCTTTGGACCCCACGTCGTTTCAGATCTTTTCTTTGAGCACCTCCTCCCAATTCCTGGCGCTCTCCCCTTCCGCCCCAAACAGCCAAAACCCCAGGATCTCCCGGTGTCCATCCGGCTTGATCCCGAGGGCCATGTACACCGGTTCCTTGGCCGTTTTTCCTCGGCGAACGGAGAGGAAAGTTACGTCCAGAAACACCGCGTAGTACTCCTCCCCAAGCGGCCTTTCCCGCCAGGATTTCACTTCTTCTTTGGTGACTGCGACGAGGCGGGAGATGCTTTGGGGTGAGTAAAAGGCTCCGTACACCCCCTCCAGGAAGCGGGAGATGTTCCTCGTGCTCAGCCCGACCGCGTAGAGGGTGAGGATGGCTTCCGAGAGATCTACCGAAGCGCGCTTCCGGTAGGGAAGGATCCGCGGATGAAAATCCCCTTCCCGCACGCGGGGAACTCTAAGGTTCTCAAGTGGGCCGGTGAGGGTGAGGAGGTCACGGGTGTAATAGCCGTTGGCCTTGGTGGGATGTTGCTCTAGGTACAGCTCCCTTTCCTCCCGCATGAGGTTCTCCAGAAGGTTCCGGATCATCGCCTTGAGCTCCTCCTCGAACGCCTTTAAGATCTCGCCGCG
>JACIVX010000077.1 GCA_014361295.1 Methanomassiliicoccales archaeon
GTGGGCTTTCAGACCGGGCTCAAGTGGCCGGACCAAAAGAAGGTGGTGCAAACGATCCCGGGCCTCGAGAACGCAGAGATTGTGCGCTACGGGGTCATGCACCGCAACACTTATCTCAACGCACCAAAGCTCATCCGCGAGACATTGGAGCTGAAAGATGTTCCCGGGGTATTCGTGGCCGGAGTTTTGGCGGGCGTGGAAGGGTACATTGAGAGCGCAGCCACGGGATTTTTGGCCGGGCTCAATGCCGGAAGGCTCGCGCTGGGCCTTCCGCCCGTGGTTCCCCCTCCAGAGAGTATGCTGGGAGCTTTAGTTCGGTTCTTGGCCACCGCTGAACCGGAAAATTTCCAACCCATGAGTGCCAACTGGGGCCTTGTGCCTCCGATCGAAGGGAAAATGGACAAGAAAGCTAAAAGGGAGGCCATGTTCCGCCGCGGCCTCTCCGCTTTCCAGTCTTGGTTTTCTCAGGTTTGGTTAAGCTCGAAAATGCTTTAAAATATTAATAGGGTGAGTAGGAGAATGGAGCTTTTTTCAGAAAGGCATGGCTTTACCAGAGGACGCAAAACACTTCAATTGAAGTCGATGGATAAAAAACTTCGCGTGGCTTTATACAACTATCTTCATAGGAGGTTCGAACAAGAATGGTACCCTGAAGAGAGCTCCTACCCGGACTGGTTTAAGTCAGAGCACCCAGAGCTATTTGAGGTGGCTTCCAGTATGATGGGGCCGGGATACTACGAAGCTGAACGAGTTTGGCCTGATCTTTGGAACCTAACTTTAGACACCTTTGGCACCAAAGAAACATTCTTGGAGACCTTGAAAGCGAAGGTCATGAAGGGTAGATGGTATAAAATTTATGATTTTATAGAATCCCTAGTAAAGTCGGGTTTTGTGGATTCGGATGCAGTGAATTCCATTCTTGAGAGAGAAATGTCGGGATATCGTGTTATCAATGGCTTTGTCGTTGCAATCACCGACAAAATCGAACTAGCAGAACTCGAAAAAGCTGTGTCTCTTCCAGATCCATTTGCTGGTGTCCGGGCACATATCAACTCTGCTTTGGAGAAACTAGCGCAGCGACCTGAGCCAGATTTGCGTAACGCAGTCAAAGAGGCCATTTCTGCTGTAGAAAGTGCGGCACGAATTATTACAGGTACAGGTCGCAAAAAAGCAACGCTGGGAGATCTTCTGAAGGTTCTCGAAGAGCAAGGTCTTCATTCAGCACTGAGAGAGGCCTGG
>JACIVX010000078.1 GCA_014361295.1 Methanomassiliicoccales archaeon
GTATATATCGCGAACTCTGTGTGCTTGAGCATAGCAGCCTCAACCATCCGGCGTATTGAGTCACCAACCTCTTGCTGGTAACCCGGTGCTTTTACGTCAACCACGGCTACTCCAATAGCTCCCAATGGAATATCAGGAGTAGGAGGGTCAAAATATTTGTAGCATGGGATCACTCCATCAAGTTCTTTTGCACAACGTTTCACTAAACTGTCAACTATTCGTTGGGCAGCAGCTTCTGGGCTTAGTTCTACGCCATTAGCCACTACTGCAAAAGATTTCAAAACGACAGGCCTTTCTAGCCGTACATCAACGGCACGCAGAGACATGACGCCTCTGCAGGTATAAATGCCGCCATACTGGCCTAGGTTAATTATGTCCAGGGATGCAAAGATGATGATGTCTGCATTCCATGAATAAACCGTTTGCCAAAAAGCTCTTTGCTCTTGCTGCGTCACCAATTTATCATACCAGTCTGAGTACTCCACCTCTTCTCCATAATCAACGACCAAATATCCTGTTTGACGTTGGAACTCTGAATACTGTTGCGACCCCATGTATTTTGAGCCGTACGCAATTTCTCCACGGTCAGCTCTCAGCCTTTCAGCGGATTCCAAAATACCACGGTAAGACTGTCTAAGTTGCGTTTCGCTTAGATTGCTGGCTTTTAGTTCGTTATGGAACCTCATTTTTCCAGACCGGGTATTTTCTAAAACCTCATAAAACTGCACAACATATTGCTGACTGACTTCTCTTGCTCGTTCTGCAAATGTCACTTGCGCTCCGCCTTCGGTTAAGCACTGTGTCAATAATGTTGTGGCTAGCTCACTCCAGGAAGATCCGTTTAGAATTATTAAAACTGATGGGCACTCAGCAAATACTACGGAACCAACCAGCAAAGCCAAAGAAACCAAGAAAAACGCTTTGCTTTTCATCAACCCTCCTTTGCTTCCAAAATTAGTAAGTTGCAAAAAAGTCTATTATCCAATTTCACAAATTTCAAGATCGTGGGCGGAGCGAATGACCTTTCCTGGGGAAAGAAGGGCCACGCGGCGCGGCCCGGGGCCGTAGGCATGGCTGGTGAAAAGGGTTAGACATCGCCCACCAAAAAGAAAAAGAGGAGCATCGGGCTGATGGGCCCGCACAAGGACGCGAAGCTTTAAGCGCTCCATTACTTCAAAAAAGTAGTCCGCACCGTAAGCGGGCCGCCCGAAAAACCCAGGATCAAG
>JACIVX010000079.1 GCA_014361295.1 Methanomassiliicoccales archaeon
ATGGAGCGGCGGCTTATTGAAGAGGCATTCCCCATCGCCGAGGTCTCAAAGGAATCCCGGCGGGAGAAGAACATTCGGCAGGGCCATATTTCCACGTTGCACATTTGGTGGGCCCGCCGGCCGCTGGCGGCCTCCCGCACCACCGCCTTCGCCGCCTTGGTCCCCGCTCCTAAAGACCAAAAGGAACGCGAGAAACTTCTGGAACGCGTGAAAAACATTGCTCCCTGGGAATTTGTCTCCCAAAACAACGAGGCGAACAGGAAAGTGTTGGAAGAGCTTCGGGAGCTCATCCGAAATGCCCATGGCGGAAGGCCGCCCAAAGTTCTCGATCCTTTCGCCGGTGGCGGGGCCATTCCTCTAGAAGCATTGCGCTTGGGATGCGAGACCTACGCCCTTGACTACAGCCCCGTGGCCGTACTCATCCTGAAATGCGTTTTGGAGTACCCCCAACGCTACGGAAAGGAGCTTCTTGAGGCCGTGCGCAAATGGGGCCAATGGGTTTTGGAGGAAGCGCGCAAGGAACTGGCCCAGTTTTATCCGCCCGATAAGGACGGAGCGATTCCCGTGGGCTACATCTGGGCCCGCACCATTCCCTGCCAGAACCCGGCCTGCGGCGCAGAAATCCCCCTCATGCGCCAAACCTGGCTCGCGAAAAAAGCCAATCGCCGCATAGCCCTGCGCATGATCCCTCGCAAACCTTCTTTCCCCTCACCCTCTGTCCCCTCTCCCCTCTGGGGAGAGGGCCAGGCTGAGGGATCCCCTTTCCTCCTCCCTCGAGGAGAGGGTCAGGTTGAGGGGCCTCCTTTTCCCGTTCCCAGGGGAGAGGGCCAGGGTGAGTCTCCTTTTCCATCTCCCCACTGGGGAGAGGTTAAGGGTGAGGGGCCTTCAGACTTTCCCTCTCCCCACCGGGGAGAGGGTCTGGGTGAGGGGGCCAAACCCTGGGTGGACTTCGAGATCGTGGAGGGAAAAGCCATCGACTTTGATCCTGAGGAAGGGACTGTTTCCAGGGCCCGGGTGCGTTGTCCGGTGTGCGGGGCCACCATTGACGACGACACCACCCGCAAACTTTTTCAGGAAGGAAAGGCCGGCCAGCGCATGGTGGCCGTGGTTCTGCACTATCCGAGTCGTGCGGGGAAGTTCTACCGCCTGGCCACAGCCCAGGACATGGAAGTTTTTCGCGCCGCCGAACGAGCCTTGGAAGAGAAACGCCAAAAACTCTG
>JACIVX010000080.1 GCA_014361295.1 Methanomassiliicoccales archaeon
CCGTCCTCGTTGAGGACAATGGCTTCATCGAACCCGGCCAAATACGCCTCGGTCTTGGCGAGGGCGGAGTTCACGTATGCGCCGGTTATCTTGGCCCGGGCGGGGATGGCATTGTCCTCCACCCGGCGCCAGGAGGAGACCATGGCCCGGATCCCGCCCTCGGGAAGGTAGTGCTTGAACGGCAAGGCAAATATGGCGAGCTCGCTTTCAAGATTATGGAGCCGCACCCCGATCTCCTCGCTGGATTTGAAGGCGATGGGCCGGATGTACACGTCCTCACGGAACCCTTCCCGACGCAGAAGCTCCACGGTGATGCGGCAAAGGTCCTCCACGGTGTAAGGGAGGTCGATGAGGAGAATCTTGGCGCTCCGCAAAAGCCGGGCATAGTGGTCGGTCATGCGGAAGACAAAGAGCTCTTCCTCCTCAGGGTTCCAGAAGGCCCGAATTCCCTCGAACACCCCGGTCCCGTAGTTCAGGGCCGAGGTCATCACCGAGATCTTCGCCTCGGAAATAGGCCGGATTTCTCCACGAAAGAACGCGTATTTGTTTTTGCTCATAAAACCCCGCGCAAAACCTAAATGGCCGAGGTTCTTTCGTCAACACGTTTGGGGATAAGCGGAAGGTATGGTACATTTGCTGGGATGAGTCACGAAATCCTGCGGCGGGCGGCAGAGGCTGTGGAAAAAGGGGAGGAAGCGGTTTTGGTCACGGTAGTGGCCGTGGAGGGGGCTGCGCCGCGAGAGGCCGGGGCGAAAATGCTGGTCTTCTCCGACGGCTGCATAGAAGGCACGGTGGGCGGAGGAGCTCTGGAACACCATGCCATTAACAAGGCTTTATCCCTTCTTCGGGAGGGGCCGCACACTTTTTTGGAGTCCCATGAACTCCGAAATTTGGGCATGCTTTGCGGGGGAAAGGCCACGCTCTTTTACGAGGTCCTCCGGCCCGCTCCGCTTTTGGCGGTGTTCGGAGCGGGGCATGTCGGGCTGCTTTTGGCCCGCCTGGCCCGGGAGGCCACGCCCTGGCGCATCGTCCTCTTCGATGACCGGCCAGAACGTCTTTCCTCGTTGCCACCAGGCCTTGATGGCCAAGTCCTTCCCGGTTACCAGGAGATTCCCAAGCTTCCGCCCATCACCTACGCCGTAGTGGCCACGGAGACCCATGCCACCGATTTCCTTGTGGCCTACGAACTTCTTCGCCAGGAGCCGGGA
>JACIVX010000081.1 GCA_014361295.1 Methanomassiliicoccales archaeon
ATGCCGGGGATAGGAGGATAAACCCCGGCGTAGAGCACATACTCGCCGACTTTCTCCGCAAGGAGCTGCATGGCCTCTTTGGAGAGCCAAAAATCAATAAAGAGTTTAGCGGCGTTGGGGTGTTTGGGGTCCTTCACTATGGCAATGGCCCGCGGCGAGCCAAAAAGCCCCTCCGTGACATTAGCCCACATAAGGGGAGCCGGAGCCTTTGTGATGATGTACTTGGGCATGGAAATCCCCAACGCCTTCTCTCCCCGCGCGATAGGATCGGGGGTAGGGCCGAAAGAAGCCACGAACATAGGATCATTGGCCGCGAGTCCCTCAAGCCAAGTCACCCACTCTTCCTCGCTACTAAACACGTTATTTTCTTTTAGCCCCACAAGCCAGGAGATTGTGGTGGCATGAGTAGTGGGATCGGGCATGACGATTTTTCCTTTCCACTTGGGATCAGCTAGATCGCGATAGGAGGTGGGTGCCTCTTCAGGCTTGACAAGCTCGGTATTGTAAAGGATGCACACGTACTCGATACCGAAAAGCTGGATCACCCCATCTGGGTCACATGCCCACTCTGGGTAATTGGCGCTCTGGGGGGATACATAAGTCCCAAGCACTCCCTCTTTCTTCAGAATTTGCAGGATGGGCAAAGGCCCCTGGACCACATCGGCGAGGAGTTTTCCAGCAAGAAACTCCGTCATCACCGTTGGGACAAATTTATCAGTGGAGATGCGCACATACTCCGCGGGAAATCCGTAGATTTCGGAAAACTTGGCCATGATGGGCTCAACCGCGGTTATATTTGCGTAGAACACTACCTTTCCCTCGGCCTTGGCCGCCTCGACTAACGCTTGGTCCTGGGCTAAAACGCCCGCCCCAAACACAACCAACAGAAGCCAAAACCACACGAAAAGTCGCTTCATACAATCACCCCTATTTAAGTATAGCTTAGGTTCCGGGGATATGCGACTTTCGTGAGAAATTAGAGCCCAAAGGTTTAACCTTTGACACTATTGTCCGCTCCCCTGGGCGTTTTCATTTGTGTGGATAAGGGATTCATAAGATCGGTTTGCGTTCACAGAATCCACCGGGAAAAATAACAAGCAATTCGCGGTTTTGGAGTGGGTACCAAGCTCTCTCCTCGTCCGCCGGCTCCGAGGCCACAACCACAAAACCCTCCCCCTCCCGAACCCAAAGGGT
>JACIVX010000082.1 GCA_014361295.1 Methanomassiliicoccales archaeon
GATCACCGTCTGAGCGGATTCCATCGGTCTTACTTCGCTTCTCCCAGGAACGGCACAAATGTCCCTTCTTCCGGTGTTGACAACCGGCCGCCCCCGGTGTATATTATAGCTGTCACCTAGAAAAATCTTTTAGGAGTAGCCACTGGGTGGCGTAGGGAAATTGTGCCAAAGGAGGGATAAACGATGAAATGGGTTCCGATGGTGGAGAAAGCAAATCGGCGGGCAGTGAAGGTTTTGGGTGTGCGCGGTCTTTATGTCCTCTTTACCATTCTTACTGTGCTTCTTCTGAGCGGAGCTTATGGTAAATGGGGTGGGCCGTGATCTTTTGAGACAAAGGTAAGTTTGAAGTGGGCCAACGGACCTTATGGTCCGTTGTTTTTTTGTTTATAGTGGTTTTCCATGGCTGACTTTCCTAAAAGGGTTTGGTTCTATGTTGCAAGTGTAGTCATAGTCGGAATCAGTTTAGCCATTTGGCAACTTTGGGAAATTGAGCTTTCTTTAAGCTTCATTTTGTCCTGGCTAATCCTAGCGATTCTTGACTTGTTTTGTGAACTGTACGAAGTCCAACTTATGGCTCGCCACATGACTTCGGCTGCTATTGCAGTAGGGATGAGCGCGGTATTTATTGGCGGACCAAAGTTGGGCCTCTTAGTGGTCCTCACGGGCTCCACTTTTGCAGAAGTTTTGCTCCGTCGCCGATTTTTGAAAATAAGCCCAGCTATATATGTAGCTGTTGTATTGTTCAACGTGACACAACTGGCTACCGCAGTAATTTTGGCCGGGCTTCTCTTTCAAGTACTGGGTGGCGAATCAACACTTCGTACGGCTCTTGATTTTGTTCGGGCCGCAGGCGTGTTTTTTGTGTTCCTAACAATTAATCATGCAATTGTAGCAGGAGCTGTGCATTTTTCACGCGGAGTAAGTTATTGGCGGCATCTCCGAACTATACTTCGTGTCCAATACGTCCAATTGATCTCCCTGGGAATCCTGGCCATCCTCATCGCCATCGTGTACTCCATATCCCCGTGGTACTCCTTCCTCGTGCTCGTCCCGCTCTTCGTCGTGCAAATCTCCCTCCGCGAACACCTGAAACTCCGAGAGCAGGCAAAAGCAGCATTTGAGAAAATTGCCGCCATCATCCACGCTCGCGACTCTTATACCGGCCAACACTCGGAAGAGGTCGCCGATCT
>JACIVX010000083.1 GCA_014361295.1 Methanomassiliicoccales archaeon
CGGTCTTACTTCGCTTCTCCCAGGAACGGCACAAATGTCCCTTCTTCCGGTGTTGACAACCGGCCGCCCCCGGTGTATATTATAGCTGTCACCTAGAAAAAACCTTTAGGAGTGGCCACTGGGTGACGTAGAGAAATTGTGCCAAAGGGGGGATAAACGATGAAATGGGTTCCGATGGTAGAGAAGGCGAATCGGCGGGCAGTGAAGGTTCTGGGCGTGCGTGGTTTTTATATGCTCTTTACCATTCTTACTGTGCTTCTTCTGAGCGGGGCTTACAGCAAGTGGGGTGGGCCCTGAGCTATTGAGACAAAGGCGAACTGTAAGTAAGACAACGGACCAGTTGGTCCGTTGTTTTTTTGTTAGAATGTTTCTCTGTGCCCGAGTTTTCCAGAAGAGTTTGGTTTTACATTGCGGGTATTATCGGGGTAGGCATTGGTTTAGCGATTTGGCAGCTTTGGGAAGTTGAACTCTCGCCTGCCTTCCTTTGGGCCTGGATTATTCTCGGGTTTCTTGACCTTTTCTGCGAATTGTACGAAGTCCAACTCATGGCTCGGCACATGACTTCGGCGGCTGTCGCAGTCGGGGTGGGAGCAATCCTCGTTGGAGGACCGAAGCTAGCGCTCTTGATAATCCTCACGAGCTCTACTTTTGCCGAACTTTTTCTTCGCCGTCGGTTTTGCAAAAAAAGTCCGACGATGTACATCGCCGTTGTATTATTCAATGTAAGTCAACTAACTGTGGCTGCAGTTCTGGCCGGCGTTCTTTTCCAGGTCTTGGGTGGACAGTCGCCACCTTATACAAGCGTGATGGACTTCATTCGGGCCATGTTTGTATTTCTTGTTTTTGCTGTCTTTAACGCTGCAATTGTGGCAGGCGCGGTACATTTTTCACGCGGTGTGAACTATTGGTTACATCTTCGCACCATACTTCGTGTTCAGTACGTCCAGGTTTTCTCCCTGGGAATCCTGGCCATCCTCATCGCCATCGTGTATTCCATATCCCCGTGGTACTCGTTCCTCGTGCTCGTCCCGCTCTTCGTCGTGCAAATCTCCCTCCGCGAACACCTGAAACTCCGAGAGCAGGCAAAAGCAGCATTTGAGAAAATTGCCGCCATCATCCACGCTCGCGACTCTTATACCGGCCAACACTCGGAAGAGGTGGCCGAACT
>JACIVX010000084.1 GCA_014361295.1 Methanomassiliicoccales archaeon
ATGGCCACGGGAGGATCGGTGAACACCGTCCAGGGAATGGCCTTGGGCTTTTCCGTGGCGGGGGTTTCACCTCGCAGCTCGGCCGCGAGAGTTTCCGCAAGGAGAAGGCCTTCGTGGCTGGCCTTGTGGGCCAAGAGGGCCCCGCCCCGCAAGTCGCCAATGGCATAAATACCGGGCCCGGCCCGAAAACTTTCGTCTGTGACCACAAAACCTTTCTCCAACTTGAGGCCAAGGTCGGCTAGCCCCTGGGAAAGGGGCCTTCTTCCCACGGCCACAAGGATCACCTCCGCCTCAATTTCCTCCCTTTTTTCGCCATCCACAAGGAGGCCGCCTTTCGTGAGGCCGGCGGCCCTCGTTTTGAGGCGGATCTCGATCCCTTGGCGTTCTAGGCTTTGGCGCAAGAAGGCCTCGCCGCGCCGGGAAAGGCCCAGGCCGGGAAGCAGACCGTCCATCATCTCTACCACCGTGATCTTCGCTCCCAGGCGCCGAAAAACCGTGGCCAGCTCCAGGCCCACCACCCCACCGCCCACCACGGCCATCCGCTCCGGAATTTGCGGGAGGGCCAACGCATGGTCTGAGGACCAGACCCGTTCACCATCGAAAGGCAGGAAAGAAAGTTCCACGGGTGCGGAACCCATGGCCAAGACGATCGCCTTGGCCTCGATCCTCTCCGTTTTGGAGTCGCTTATCACTTCAACCTCGCCCGGTTTGAGGACTCTTCCCTCGCCCCGGAGGATCTCCACCTTGGACGCGGCAAGGAGACGCGCCACGCCGCTTCGAAGGTTTTCCACCACCTGGGAAAGGAAGGCCCGCAGACGGGGAAGGTCTACGCGGACGGAAAAATCGAGGCCCATGCGCCGATAAAGTTCCGTTTTTCCCAGCGGCAACGTGGCCGCGTACAGGGTTTTGGTGGGGATGCACCCGAGATTGAGGCACGTTCCGCCGAGGTGCTCCTTCTCCACGAGGATCGTTTCCACACCTAATTGGCCGAGTCGTCGGGCCGCCACGTATCCCGCGGGCCCGCCGCCGATCACCACCACATCCGTTTTGGCCATAGCACCAGAGTATACTTGGCCTCCCGTCCCAAAGGGGCTAAGCTTTCCAGGGTGTTCATCATGCGAAAACTTTGGAAAACGCTGCCGTTGGCTTTTTTGATGCTCGCCCTT
>JACIVX010000085.1 GCA_014361295.1 Methanomassiliicoccales archaeon
GAAACTTTTCGCTTTGCGGTACGGCGCGAGATTCCCCTGGCTCAAGGAGGATCCCGACGTGGCCCTGCACCTTTGCCCGGACGCCAAAAATCCCCACGTATTCCAGCTTCGCCGGATTCGGGAATAAGAGGGAAGCGCGGTTAGCGGCCGGGGTTTTCAAACCAAACTACTGCGAGGATGGCGCTTAGACGATTGAACCCCTCAACGTTGGCCACGATATCGAGTCAGCCATCCCCGTTCACATCTGCCACATCCAGTCTGTCGGTCGTTGATAAAACCGGTTTTTGAGGAATCCACAGGATGCATGGAACAGGGGATTCCAAGTCCGGGATAATTGCGGGAACCAAGACGAACAACGTCATTAGAGCGTGGAACAAACGCTAACAAGGCAATGACGGCCGTAGGAGAACTACCAAGGACAAAAGACTGACGAGCTCCGCCACTTCATGCCAGCTTTCTCTTGCCCTGCGGTCAGAAGTAGAGCCCTCAACAAATGGGCGCCTACCGCAAACCGTCTAACATTGGCCACGTCTACAACCTCATTACGTAATCAAGAATGCGCCTGGAAATCTCTAGCAAGCCCTTAAGAACTTCTTTGTACTGAAAAACAGAAACTTCGCAGTCCGCTACCTTAATAACCGTTTTAGAACGTTCAGGATCGGGATAAGGAATAACTGGCCCCGGTTTTCGAAGCTTCTCATCCATATGCATGATCACGTTACGAAAAGAGTGAACATTAGACTCTTTCCCGCTTATTTCTTTGAGCAGACTACGAAGCTCTTTCCCTAACTCTGCCCTTTCATGCACATTTTTAATGCGCTTTATTAAGCGGATAGAACGACTCGTTGCCCAGACGCTATTCTCAAAGTGGCGTGCAAAATCAAACATCTTTTTGAGAAGCTGTGTTTGTGGATCGCATTCCAAAGCTTCCATAGCGGCCAAAAACTCCTTTGCCGCATTTACCGATGAATAGACAAACACCCGCAAATATCTGCCAAAATCGTCGTCACCAATACGCCCAATAAGTGCTAGACTAGTTATATCTCGTAGCAAGTAATCCAATTTTGTTACCTGATCAGCCAAATCTGCAATAACTTTTCGCAAATCTTGACTCTCAGCCATACTCCCTGAACTATGCGTCACCCTTTTCGACTGTGCAAGGAA
>JACIVX010000086.1 GCA_014361295.1 Methanomassiliicoccales archaeon
ATTCGAGGTCCTTGCGCGGGAAGTGAAGAGGGCCCAGCGTTATCGTCATCCTTTTTCCGTGGTCCTGCTGGATTTGGACAACTTTCGGCGGGTGAACAATGTGTTTGGGCACATGCGAGGCGACGTGGTCCTGAAAGGGGTTGGCGAGCTTCTCCTGCGGAATCTGCGGGCCTGCGATTTCGTGTTCCGCTACGGTGGGGACGAATTTTTGCTCCTCCTTCCCGAGACCGAAGAAACCGGGGCGGAGGAGGCGGTGAAGCGGGTGCGCGCCAAACTCCGGGCCTGGAGCATGAGCTTGGACCTTGGGTTCGTCCTGGATTTCTCCGCCGGGGTAGCGACATACGATCCCGAAAACAGCCGGCCTCCCGAGGATCTCCTGCGGGAGGCCGATCAAAAGATGTACGCAACGAAAAAAGCCCGCCTGGGCTAAAGAAGGGCCCTCTCTCCCGGAACTCGCGGGAAGAGCCGCACCTTCCGCACGTGATCGAACCCGCACACAAAACGCACAAGCCTCTCTACCCCGATCCCAAACCCCGCGGAAGGGGGAAGCCCATCCTCAGCCAGCGCTAAGATAGGCGCGTACGCATCCAAGGACAGACCCTGACGGAGAATCCGGGCCTTGATGCGGGCAAGTTCATGTTCCCTTTCGCCCCCGGACAAGGCCTCTCCATAGCCCTCGGGATAGATGAGATCCATATCCCGGAGGATCCCGGGCCTCTCCGGATCCTCGCGGTCATAGAACTCCCGTTGATCAATGGGGAAATCCACGAGCCATACGGGAGTTTCGCTTTTCTGGGAAAGCACGAGTTCAAAATCCTCACCAAATTCCCGACGGGCTTCGTGCCAGGTGATGCGTGGAAACGGCCGGGAATACTCGGGGATTTCCCGGCCCGCCTTGGCTAGGGCTTTGCCACACTCCCGCCGCACCTCCGCCAAGATGTGGAGGAGGAGGCGCTCGCCCAACTCCATGACCTCCTCGCGCGCGGCGTTTCGCACCTCTAGGTCTAGCTGGACGAACTCGAAAAGGTGGCGGCCGGTTTGGGCGCGCTCCACCGGTTCCAGCCGCACGTTCGGGGAAAAGCAAAAGATCTTGGGATGGACGCGCACTGCTGCCTGCTTATGGAA
>JACIVX010000087.1 GCA_014361295.1 Methanomassiliicoccales archaeon
CGATGATCCAGCCCTTTTTGGCCCGAAGGAAGATTAAACCGGGCAAGATGAGGTAAGAAAGGAATCCCGCGAGGAATTGCTGATTGCCCATGGTGGCGATCATCGCGCTCGGGCCTCGCCCTCCCGGCCCTCCAGACACGATCCCAAGATACTGGAGGAGGCCAAGGAGGGCGTTGAGGCAACCGGAAAATACCAGGGCCCCCAAAATCCAAGGGTGACTTTGCTCAGGCGCGTTTAAGATGAGGAAGAAGATAAAGCCGAAAAAGAGAATGAGCACAGCCGATTGAAGAACTGTACAGGCCGGCGTTTGTCCGGTAAGGGAAAGGAAGGCGGCAAGAAGAAGGGCGGGAAGGATCGGGCTGAGCCAGGAAAGCTCCACCTTCGTCTCTCGGCTCCTGAGGATTTCCCATGCCCAAAGGATGAGGATGATGCTGACCAAGACCAAGGTGTAAACGCTCTTTGTGTACCCGTACTCCGTGTTCCACGCGGAAAAGAACAAGGGCTGGGTGGCAAGGAAGAAGATAAGAAGTGCCTGCCGCAGGCGGGAAAGCCAAGAGGGCCGGGAAATTCTCCCTTCCTTCTTCTTTTTTGCCTTCTTTGGCACGGGCCTATATTATGGCCAGCCCCACTCTGAAAGCCAATAAGTGAGGGGTAAAAGCAGGGGCCATAACTGCGGGCGAGCGAGAATTTTTGGCGGCAACGAGGCAAACTGGTCGATGTCCGCGCATTCGGCAAGAAAATTCGCTAGCTTAGGATGGGAAAGAGTCTGGACCATTTCCTCCAAGGCTTCTGGCTTTAGTCTAAGGAAGATGCTACGCGCCCGCTCCTGAAAGCTCACTTCTTCCCCGATCATCCTTCGGCAGTCTCTCTCATATTCGGAAAGGGCCTGGGGTCCCCGGGCGGCCACCCTTCCGGCCAAAGGGGCACAGAGGCTCAAAAAGGCGAGGCCGCCTCCGGTGAGGGGTTTTACTTGCCCCGCGGCGTTTCCCACAAGGAGGCAACGGTCGCCCGCGATTTTCGTCGGCATTCCTAGGGGGATGAGCCCGGTTTGGATGGAAAGGATCTCGCTTTTTGGTTCTAAAAAATCGCGTAGCAAGGGAAAGGCCTCTCGGCCAAGGGC
>JACIVX010000088.1 GCA_014361295.1 Methanomassiliicoccales archaeon
TCAAAGCCCTCCTCCTTGGCCAAAAGGGCGGTGTAAAGGTGGATCTCTTCTCCTTCGCTTACGGAATCCACCGTCCTTTGGGGGACGAACACCTTAAGCCCCAGGCCGCCCAGGGCCACCACAAGCTGCCCCTCGCCCTTTTCCGCCACTCGCCCGTGCAGGAACTCCACCATACCTCAGCGGCGGGAAACAACGCTTGGGAGGTGGAAACTAGGCCTTTGCCAAAGGATTTGGCCGGTTTCCCGGGCCTCCCAGGCCAGCTTCTGCCCCGTGGCGATCTCCAAAAGGGGATAGGGGAAAACGTCCACCGGAAAGGGAAAGCGCTCGAGAAGATATTCCACAACAGGACCCAAGGATTTTCTCCACCAAGCTGACGGCATCCCTGGCCTTCTTTTCGGTGTAAAACTCCACGGGCGCTCCTTGAGCCAAACCATTGGGGTAACGGGTGGGGATGTATAAACCATTACGGCGAGATCATAAGCGGGGGCTCGGATCGGGCAAGCTCGGAAAGCTCGGAAAAGGCCCGTTCCACTTTTTCCTTCTCCCCGCAAAGGAGGAGCACCACCGCGCCAGCGCCCGGCCCAACCCCGCCGCTTCCAACGTGTTCGGCATGAACCCCATAAAGCCAGTGGATGGCCTCCACCTCGGTGACCACGGTCCCCACCAGCGGAAAAAGGCCCACTTTGAGCCCGCTCGCCAACCTGAGCCTCCTGATGCCTAGCTTTTTGGCGAGTTCCGTCACCGAACCGTGGATGGATTTGGCTCGGGAAATAGGGATTACGATCTCCACCCCTTTGGCGATGCATGCGGCGAAAAACTTCCCCACTGTGCCCCCATCTTCGCCGGCCACAAGGACGCCGCAGACTCCGTGGGAGTCCAGGGCGTTGGCCCCCTTGATGAAAACGTCGCCCGCGGAGAGCTGCTTGGCCGCCTCTTCCAGGGAAAGGGAGACGGGCTTCCCCCGCTCCAGGATCAATACGGGATCCCGCTTATCAGGAGGAAGAACAGAAAGGCTTTTCCCTACATATCCCGCGCAATATCGTTCTTTAGCGATGGGGTGGCCCAAAAGTTCCTCGGCCACATAAGCGTTGGTGGTGCC
>JACIVX010000089.1 GCA_014361295.1 Methanomassiliicoccales archaeon
TCCCGACACTGGCGAAAACCCTTGGATTTCTCGTTTGAAGCCATGGAGGAGGCGAAAAGCGCGGTGGCCCGGGTATACAATTTCTTGGCCGAGGCGGAACGCATCCCCGCCGAAGTGAATCCCGCGGATCCGGAATTCCCGCAATTCCTGGCCAAAGAAAAAGAGCGGTTCCACGCGGAGCTTCAGGACGATTTCAACACCCCCGGAGGGCTCGCGGTGATCCAGGAAATCATCAGCGAGGCTTATCGCCGCAATGATCCGGGCGCCATGCGCCAGGCCGCCCAGGTCGTGCGAGAACTCGGAAGACCGCTGGGACTTTTCCAAGGGGAGGGGGCCCCCACCGAACTCGGAAAGCTTTCCGAGGAGCTCCTTGACCTCGTCGTTGAGCTGCGCACCATTTTGCGAAAAAAGAAAAATTTTGCCCTTGCGGACATGATCCGGGAAAAGCTCGGGAAGCTGGGCGTGGAGCTCCGGGACGGCCCGGAGGGAACGCGCTGGGTCCTGCGTACTTAGCGCCCAAGCTTTTTGGCGAGTTCCTCAAACGTGATCTTCACCGCCACCGGCCTTCCGTGGGGGCAACGGGCGGGCTCACGGGTCTCCTTCCAGGCCGCAATTAAGGCCTCCTGTTCCGTGGGCGAGAGTTCCTCCCCAGCCCGTATGGCTGCAGCGCAAGCCACCCTTCGCCAAAGCTCCAAAAGCGCCCGATTTCCCGCGCGCCACGTTTCCGCCACCTCTTTCAGGGGCTCGAGGAACCCAAGTTTTGCCTGGCGCTCGGCCAAAACCGCCGGCCAGCCCCGCAAAAGGAACGCATTCTGCCCAAATGGCTCCAATTCCACCCCGATCTTTCGCAACATTGGAATCGCCGCGCGCAAAGCTTCAGCCGCATCAAAGGGAAGCTCCACCTGAACTGGGATTAGGAAGCGCTGAACCGGGATCTCCTGACCATCTTGGTACTGCTCGAAAAGAATACGTTCATGGGCGGCGTGCTGGTCCACCAGCTCCAGCCCGTCCTCCTCTTCGACAACGATGAACGCCCGCTGGACCTGGCCCAGGATCCGCCACGATCGCGGCCGCGCAAAGCTTATGAGCTCCGT
>JACIVX010000090.1 GCA_014361295.1 Methanomassiliicoccales archaeon
TTCCCAAAAGCCAGTGGCAGCTTTGTGTTCTTCACGCCGTGCGCGATAGCCTCAACAAGGTGAGGAAGGGGGATCAGCAAGGGGTGGCCGAGCTCCTCCAGGCGGTGTACAAGGCGGAGAGCTTGGAGGAAGCCGAAGAAGCGCTGAAAGAGTTGCGTGCTAGGTGGGGAGAAGTGGGAAACGAAGGCTTTGGCCTTGCTGGCCTTTCTGAACTATCCTTCTGCGCTTCGGCGGTATCTTTACACCAACTTTCGCGCCTTTGTAAGGGAGTGAAAAAGAGGACCAAAGCTGTGGAAATCTTCGTCCATGAAGGGGCGGTGGAGAAGCTTCTGTACCCGGTCCTCTCGGGCTTGAACGAAAGGCTGTTGGCAAGGAGGCTGCGAGGATTTGCGGAAATTGTGTCAGAAAAATATCATGCTATTCAGCCACAATACACGAGACACTATGTACCCGAAGCATCAAGGAGTAAAAAACCACTGGTCTACGCTTCTATAAAGCAGTAGAGTAAATCACCTTGCCTTTAGCAATCGTCGCCACTACGTGGAAGTTTTCGTCCAAAACAACAAGGTCGGCATCCTTTCCCACATCTATTTCTCCTTTGCTTCCTTCGATACCGAGAATTCGCGCCGGGTTAACCGTAACGGGTCGCAACACAATTTCCAAAGGAAAACCTTCTTGAAGAAGGCCTCTAACCGCTTCCCACAGGGCTCGCACCTCGCCCGAAGCATATCCAATAAGGTGCCCGTGTTCGTCAAACTTGGGCATGGACCCACCCCCGTCCGAGCTGAATGTGAATCTTTCCCAATCCAGGTCAACATCTGCCAACTTTCGTACTGCACTCACAAATTCCCAGGTCAGCGTTTTACTTGGCACCGTCAAATCCACCGTTCCTCCTGCCCTTACCCATTCCACCGCCTCCCCCAAAAGCTTTGGTGTCCGATTCACATGGGTAGGATGAAATTGGAGGATGGGAAGGGGTGTGCTTTGCACGGCCTGCCTAAGAATCTCAAGCCCAGAGGGAGCGCTACCTACGTGGATGTGCACTATTCCTCGTTTTCCCCCCAGCATCCCTCCTACACGAGCCTCTGCCG
>JACIVX010000091.1 GCA_014361295.1 Methanomassiliicoccales archaeon
GGGAAATCCGCCAAGGAAGTTGGATAGCTACAGCTTTTTGCCGAAGGCTTCGTTGGTGTCAGGTCCGCACCATTTGGCGCTTCCCCAGGGGCTGCGGTTCATGGCCCGCCGGGGCACGGACGTACAGATCCTTGATGAGCTCCACCCGCTTGCCCCATACCTGGCGCGCTTTTCTTCCCTTGGGTACGAGGCCGTCCTCACCTCCGCCCTGGGTTCCCCCCTTTCCGCCTTTGGGCACGTCTTGGCCCAAAACCGCGTGGGCGACCCCCTGGCTTTGGACCTTCCCGTGGGGCTTGGCCGCGTTCTCTTTCTTCCCGCCTTTCCCGGCGCGGAGGGCCGCGCAGCCTGGGACCTCCTGCGCCCGGGGATCGCCGCCCTCTTGGACTTTCCACTTCCTCAGACGGCCCCGGATTGGCTCAAAAACTACGATCTTCCTGGGGAGGAAAAGCTGCGCGGACTTTGGGAGGAACTTGCCCGGGAAAAGGAACGACTGGCCCGGCGCGAAGAGGAAATTCGTGCTGCCCAAAAGGAGCTAGAAATTTTCAAGGCTTTGCTCTTTCCCCGGGGAAAAACAGCCCTCGTCTTGGCCGCCCGGGCCGCATTTTTCCGCTTGGGATTTGAGGTAGGCGATCTTGGGGAGCCCACCTCCTTCGTTGCGGAAAGCTCGGAGGAGAATTTCCTTGTGCGCGTTGCGTTTTCCCCGTTTTCCCCTGTGGCCCCGGATGAGCATCGCGCCCTGCTTTTGCTTTTGGACAAGCTTCGCCATGAAGAGCGGAAGGAGGTGCGGGGGCTTCTTCTTTGTCTTTCCCAGCCGGAGCTCGATCCCAAACGGCGGGGCCCGCAGTGGCAGGAGGCGGTGGAGCGGGCCAGCCGCGATCAGCGCTTTGTCCTGGTCTCCGCCTACGACCTTTTCCGAGCCGTGGCCCAAGTCCTCGCCGGCGCCGATCCCTTGGAGATCCGAAAATCCTTGGCGGAAGCGGAGGGTCCGTGGAAGCCGCGCTTTTGAGGCTCGCCCTCGTCCTTGGCCTCATTTTTGTGCCT
>JACIVX010000092.1 GCA_014361295.1 Methanomassiliicoccales archaeon
CCAACCTCTCCAGTGCCGCTACGGGAATACGTTTAGGAGATGGCTGCCCATGGAACCCCGGTGATGGAGATCCTCGTCCTTCTGGCCAAGAGGGGAGGTATTATCAAGGCCCCGTAAGGGACGGAAGGGAGGAAGGATGAAAGGTGTTTTGGCGGTCATTGTGTTTGTGGCTTTTTGGGGATTAGCTTTTCCTCCTGCGGAGCTTTTCGACTACGTGCAAGCCCAGAAAGGCAAAGCTTTCTGGCAAATTGAGAACGCTGGGGAAACAGGAAATTTGGACTCCTTGGAAATCTTGCTGCTTTCCCAGACATGGAGGGGAATACCTTGGCGCCACCGCCTGTTCCTCTATTCCCCAAAGGACCCGATGGTGAGGGACGTGGTGGTCCTTTACATCTCCGGAGATCCTAGCCCTGGGGATTCGTTGCTATGCGCAACTGTAAGTTCCCTAAGCCGTCTTCCCGTGGCCCTCCTGCATAACGTCCCCTTCCAGCCCCTCTTTGGGCTTCGGGAAGATGCCCTCATCGCCTACACCTTTTCCCAATACTTGGAAACCAAGGAGCCGGATTGGCCCCTTCTTTTCCCGATGGTGCGGAGCGTCCATGCTGCCATGGAGGCCTTGGAGGCGATTTTCCTTGAGCGCTGGAACATTTCGGTGCGGGGGTTCATCTTGATTGGGGCCTCCAAACGGGGATGGACCACGTATTTGGCGGCGGCCACAGCCCCGGAGAAAACGGTGGGGATGGTGCCCATCGTGTTTGACATGGTGAACATTCCCCTGCAGATGGTCCACCAGGAGCGGTGTTATGGAGGACCTTCGTTCATGCTTTCGGACTACGCGCAAAGGGGTCTTTGGCTAGAGCTTGGCAGGGTTCCGGAGGCCGCAAGGCTCCTGTGGCTCGTCGATCCTTATTCTTACGCGTACGCCTACACCATGCCCAAACTGGTGATCCTCGGGGCGAACGATCCTTATTGGACGGTGGACGGGGTGAACTTTTACTGGCCTGGTCTTCCCGAACC
>JACIVX010000093.1 GCA_014361295.1 Methanomassiliicoccales archaeon
ACGGTTGCCTCCTAGCGAAGGAACAGGGCCAGGATCACGATCCCCAGCGTGCCGAAAAGAAGGCTCACTAAGCTTCGGTCCAACCCAAGCTCGGGAAACCGAAGGGGCCAACGCCGCAGGGGCCAATGCAGGGCGTAGCCCACACCGGCGACAAGGACAGCTTCGGCCACGGCCCGAGGCTCCCGCAACTCGGGAACGAAGAAAAAGGCGCCAAGGCCCAAGCCCATCACCCCGGCCACGAGGACGGCGAGACCTCCTACGGGTCCCGTTCCGATGGGGCGCAGGAGGGGGAGGAGCTTGGAAAACGACGCGGCGGTGCCAATGCCAAGCCCAGAAAACACTGCCTTCGCCCAAAACGGAGCCCCTTGGCTCAGGAAGCCTTTGGCTGCAAACCCGGCGAGAGGAGGAAGCCCGGCGATAGCCCAGGTCCCAACCCCGAGCCCGACGGCCACCGGCCAGGAAAGCCGACCGGCCAGCTCCTTGATCTCCCGCTTTCCTGTCTGGACTACGCCTTCCCCTGCGGCGAGGAAGAGCAGCCCCTTAAAGAGCCCATGAGCCACAGCGTAGAGCAGCGCCCCCAATTCCATTCCCAGCCCAAGCCCTAACAGCATGTACCCGAGCTGCGAGGTGGTGTGATGGGCCAGGAAAATTTTGATGTCTTTTTCCCAAAGGGCGTAGGCGATCCCGCCGAACCCGGTGAGGGCCCCAAGGATAACCAAGATCGGCCCCAACGGAAAAGCCTCGGAGAGGCGGGCCAGGGCTACCACCCCCACCTTGACCACGAGGCCCGAAAGCACGGTGGAGACCTCAGTGGGGGCCTGCCCATGGGCCGGAGGAAGCCAAAGCCCAAGCAGGAAAACGCCGGTTTTGACCGCGGTCCCCGTCACCAGAAGCCCTGCCCCGACGGCCAAAATGGGCTCGGAGAAGCCAAGGCCAAGCTGAGCCAAGGCCGTGATGGAGAGCGTCCCGGTGCGGGCGTAGACCAGGCCCAGGCCCATGAGGTACAGGA
>JACIVX010000094.1 GCA_014361295.1 Methanomassiliicoccales archaeon
CGACCGCGCCCAGGAATTCCTGGGCCAAAGGATTTCCGCCAAAGAGCTCTTGGAGCGGGCCAAGGGAGGCGATCCGGTCCCGTTGAAGCTTGTGGAGGAGGCCTGTCGCGCCATGGGCCAGGCTTTGGCCATCGTGGCCGAGCTCCTGGAGCCGGAGATGATCGTCTTTGGCGGGGGATTCACGAATTCCTGGGATTTTCTGGCTCCGAAGGTGGAGGAGGCGTTGCGGGAGATGAGCCGGGTCCGGCCGCGGCTTGTCCTCACGAAACTCGGGGATGATGTAGGCCTTTTGGGCGCAGCAGCCCTGCCCTTCCAATTCCCGGCCCTTTAGAACACGAACCGAATTTCAAACGTGGCTTGAAGTTTTCCTTGGTTTATGGAAAAGAGGGCGGAGACGCTTTCGCTTTCCCCTTCTTCTTGGGCCCGGAACCAAACCTGGCCGGAACTCGCAAGGTACACGCGGAAATCCTTGGTTTCTTGGACCCAACGCACGGTCAGGAACTGGCGAGGGCCGGGAAGGATCTGAACGCCGGAGGTCACGGAAAGTCCTGAGGATTCTTGGGAAAACGTCAGGGAAGTCTCAGGCCCAATGAACATGGTAACTGCATCATTTCCGAACTTCAGGTTTGCCCGCCATGGTGATGGTCCATCCAATGCGAGTTCTCCAAACCATCTGGCCCTTTCCAGGCGCAGGAGGCCCCAGACGGAGAGGATTTGGGCAGGGCCAAAGTTAATCCCGATCCATCCTCCTTTGAATCCGACCTGGCCTACAACGACCGTTTCCGCCCAGGTTGCACTTCCTTTGAGCGAGCCGGAAAGGAGGAAATCCACGCGACCGGTGCCCAAAATGGTGAGCTCCGGGGCAAAGCCAAAATTTTCTTGGTCCCAAGAAAGTTTCAGGTTGGCGCGCCGGAAACCCAAAGGGAAAAAGGCTCCCTCTCCATGGGCGCTCAAGCTCCAGCCGGACCACTCCCATGTATGGCTA
>JACIVX010000095.1 GCA_014361295.1 Methanomassiliicoccales archaeon
GGCCGTGGTGAAGCTCTCTGCCCCGCTTTCACAGGGCGAGACCGTCCACTTCCGCGGGAAATCCACAGATTTCGTGCAGACCGTGGAATCCATGCAAATCGAGCACCAGCCGGTGCACGAGGCTAACGACGAAGTCCGCACAGGATCTTGAACGATCAGGGCGAAGTTACTGCGGAGAGTTTGGCCAGGAAAGCTTTCAGCCCAGGCGGTCCAACCTTTGCTGAGGGGAAGAGAGGGCCGAACAAAGCGGACACTAGCAACGGCTTAGAGTTGATTAAAATAGCTTTTCTTTATAACATTTGAACGACACCCATGCTCGAAAAAAGGTGGGCACTAGTGAAGTGGAAAAGCAATCTAGAAAAGCTGCAATTTATCTTTGAACAACGCTATTTCCGCTGGGTCTTCCTTCTTTTGCTTATGTGGAGCTTCTTCAATTCAATGGCTGTAGCGCTTGTTGAACCGCTCGGATTCAAATATCTTTTCGATGAGGGAATTGTCCGGAGAAATTTCCGCCTCTTTGCTATAGTAGGACTTGCGGTAGTCGTTTTCGGGACGTTGTGGCGCCTCTCTAGTTTCTTTTTGGAACTTTATGCACGTCGGTTTAAGAACCAAATTCTTTCGGCTGTAAGCTTGCGCATGCTTGAGTTTTACCACCATCTACCATACATGGAAATACTGCGCAAAGGAGCGGACTACTTCGTCGCTCGCATTTATGATGAAGCCAAGAATGTCACCGAACCTCTAGTGGATGTCGGAACAAGATTGTTTCAGGCTGTAGCTATGGTAATAGGTGCTCTGGGGCTATGTTTTTATCTCTCTCCCAAGCTTACTGGAACGCTTCTGATCGTCATAACTGGCCTCATCTATGGATCCCGCTACTTCGGGGCCAAGATGCAATCCCAATCGAAAAGACAACAGGAATGGGAAGCAGAGCTTAAAGGAACCATCATAGGAGTCGTTCACGCTGTTAAAGAGACTCGGAT
>JACIVX010000096.1:0-524 GCA_014361295.1 Methanomassiliicoccales archaeon
TTGACCCAAAGAATTCCACCGAGGCCTTGATTTTTCACGGCCGCTTCGATCTTGTTCAGTTCGGAGCGGGAAAGGTCGGCCCCGCCCGGGAGAGGAAGGCCGCGGATCACACCCCCGTTTGCTATAGCCTCCGCAAACACCCGAAAACCGGAGTCGGAGAAAAGGTCGGTGAAGTCCACGATTTCCATCCCGAACCGGAGATCGGGTTTGTCCGTGCCGAAGCGACGCATGGCTTCGGCGTAGGGAATGCGGGGAAACGGAGTCTCAATTTCCACCCCTATTGTTTTACGGAAAACATGGGTCACAAGGCCTTCAAGAAGAGTGAAAAGCTCCTCCGGATCCTCAAGGAAGGCCATTTCCATATCGAGCTGGGTGAACTCCGGCTGGCGGTCGGCGCGAAGGTCCTCATCGCGAAAGCACCGCACGATCTGGAAGTAGCGCTCCACCCCCGAGCACACGAGAATTTGCTTGAAAAGCTGCGGAGATTGGGGGAGGGCATAGAACTTTCCGGGTTCCAAACGGCT
>JACIVX010000096.1:544-978 GCA_014361295.1 Methanomassiliicoccales archaeon
CCACCTCGATGAAGCCGTGGGCGTCGAGATACTCACGGATGGCCATGGCCACTTTGTGGCGCAGGCGCAGATTTCGTTGCATGCGCGGCCGCCGCAGGTCCAAAAACCGGTAGCGCAGGCGGGTCTCCTCGCTGGCCTTCACTTCCTCCTCGGGCAGGAAGGGAAGGGGCTTGGACTTGGCCAAAATTTCCAGGTTTTCCACGGCCACTTCCACCGCGCCGGTGGGCAAATTCGGGTTTGGATTCTCCCGGCCCACCACTTTTCCGGTCACCCGGATCACGTCCTCCCGGCCAAGTTCGCGAGCCCGGGGATCGCCGCGGAACACAAGCTGCACAATCCCCGAGGAATCGCGCAGGTCCACGAACGTGAGGCTTCCGAAGTCCCGCACGGCATGAACCCATCCGGCAAGGATCACTTCCCGGCCGATGTCTTTC
>JACIVX010000097.1 GCA_014361295.1 Methanomassiliicoccales archaeon
CCAAGGAACTATTTATCAAACGACAAATGGAACACCCGCTGGATTCGTACCAACTGCAGAGAATAATTCTCTCTACGGATTGTGTGCGTTTCGAGCCTCATACCTTTACCTTGCCCGCAAATACAAACCTGATATGGAGGATCTTAAGCATTTTGAAGAGAATGTGAGAGTGATTACATACGGTGATGACAATGTCTTGGCAATTAATCCAAAATTGAAGGAGTTTTTCAACATGAGAAATTTGGTTGAAGCTTTCGATAGTTTTGGAATGATTTATACGACTGCAGACAAAGGAACCGATTACGACAAACGAAAAACCATTAAGGATGTGAGCTTTTTAAAGCGAGCATTTGCTTTGGTTAAGATCAATGGACAAATACTACCCCGTTACGTGTGCCCCGCACCCTTGGAAACAAGGTTGGACATGCTTAATTGGACCAGTGATAAACATGTTGATAATTTGTTGGAGCAATCCGACACAGTTACCGATGTGTTTAAGGAGTTGGCAATGCATCCACAAGATGTATTTGAACGATGGACTGGAGAGATAAGTAAGAAATGCTATGAATTGGGAATCAACAATTTTCGGTTGTTACCCTATTCACGGTATCTCGAACCATTCTGCTCTGGTGGAAATTATCTACCCCGCAAGTGTGATCTTGCAACCCTCCGGCAAAAAACCGAATTCAACAAGGAGAGTTGTACTGCTGCTAGCGGAAGAGGCGTGTGTATTAACACTTATACCCTAGGATCGCCTGAGGCAGCCCCTCAAAATCCAAGGGAAATTCGGTCGTCAGTGTAGACTAAGTCATCGCACTGATTAAATACCCGACTTACCGATTTACAATTCAATACCAACCCTGTTTCCAAGGAACTATTTATCAAACGACAAATGGAACACCCGCTGGATTCGTACCAACTGCAGAGAATAATTCTCTCTACGGATTGTGTGCGTTTCGAGCCTC
>JACIVX010000098.1 GCA_014361295.1 Methanomassiliicoccales archaeon
ATTGATGAGCTCATCTTCAAGGTATCAAATTTCAATCCCATTTTGGTCTGATTTTAATCTATAACTTTAGCCACGGGGGAGGCACAGCCCAGTCATTTCAATCCCATTTTGGTCTGATTTTAATATAAAGGATAATCTACCTGATAGGATGAAAAGAATAATTTCAATCCCATTTTGGTCTGATTTTAATACATATTCCAAGTTTCTACGCCCTAGAAAACGAGAAATTTCAATCCCATTTTGGTCTGATTTTAATGTAAAGGAGGCCCGTATTGTAGTTTTCATTGCGTTATTTCAATCCCATTTTGGTCTGATTTTAATATCTGGTATCGCCTGTATTCATCCCTGACGCACTGCAATTTCAATCCCATTTTGGTCTGATTTTAATACGCCTTATGCAGAGTCCCCCAAGCATCATCGATTTCATTTCAATCCCATTTTGGTCTGATTTTAATCGAGGAGAACGGCGTCACAAGCTTGCGTTACGTTTTCATTTCAATCCCATTTTGGTCTGATTTTAATACGAATATACTGCAGGGATTAAATTAACACTCGACTTATTTCAATCCCATTTTGGTCTGATTTTAATTCAACAAAGGCCACACAAGGAGTATAACCCTTCCTATATTTCAATCCCATTTTGGTCTGATTTTAATTAATATCCTGTCTCAGGATTAGATTCCATGTACAGGTCATTTCAATCCCATTTTGGTCTGATTTTAATTATTGTATCATTTACAGCCGCTGTGGCCTTTACAGCATTTCAATCCCATTTTGGTCTGATTTTAATACAAAAGGCTCATGTCACATGATATAATGAACTTCATTTCAATCCCATTTTGGTCTGATTTTAATAGGCTTGATTTTTTCTTTATTTTTGTTTTTTCTTTTTTTGGTTGTTTGTATTTAATGTTTTGTGTCGGCGATCCCCAATAATGCAATCTATTTAT
>JACIVX010000099.1 GCA_014361295.1 Methanomassiliicoccales archaeon
GTAGGTGATGGGCGGAAGCTTGGGAATCTCCTGGTAACCGGGAAGGACTTGGCCATCAAGGCCTGGTGGCAACGAGGAAAGACGTTCTGGCCGGTCATCGAAGAGGACGATGCGCCAGGGCGTAGCCTCCCGGGCCAGGCGAGCCAAAAGCAGCCCCACATGCCCCGCTCCGAACACCGCCAAAAACGGAGCGGGCCGGAGGACCTCGTAAAAGAGCGTGGCCTTTCCCCCGCAAAGCATGCCCAAATTTCGGAGCTCATGGGACTCCAAAAAAGTGTGCGGCCCCTCCCGAAGAAGGGATAAAGCCTTGTTAATGGCATGGTGTTCCAAAGCTCCTCCGCCCACCGTGCCTTCTGTGCGGCCGTCGGAGAAGACTAGCATTTTCGCCCCGGCCTCTCGCGGCGCAGCTCCATCCACGGCCACCACCGTGACCAAAACCGCTTCCTCCCCTTTTTCCAGAGCCTCCGCCGCCCGCCGCAGGATTTCGTGACTCACCCCAGCAAATATACCATACCTTCTGCTTACCCCCAAACGTGTTGACGAAAGAACCTCAGCCATTTAGGTTTTGCGCGGGGTTTTATGAGCAAAAACAAATACGCGTTCTTTAGTGGAGAAATCCGGCCCATTTCCGAGGCGAAGATCTCGGTGATGACCTCGGCCCTGAACTACGGGACTGGGGTGTTCGAGGGAATCCGGGCATTCTGGAACTCTGAGGAGGAAGAGCTCTTTGTCTTCCGCATGGCCGACCACTACGCCCGGCTTTTGCGGAACGCCAAGATCCTCCTCATCGACCTCCCTTACACCGTGGAGGACCTTTGTCGCATTACCGTGGAGCTTCTGCGTCGGGAAGGGTTCCGTGAGGACGTGTACATCCGGCCCATCGCCTTCAAATCCAGCGAGGAGATTGGGGTCCGGCTGCATAATCTTGAAAGCGAGCTCGCCATTTTCGC
>JACIVX010000100.1 GCA_014361295.1 Methanomassiliicoccales archaeon
CTCATCGCGGTGGACACCCCCTGCCCGATCTTCATCGCTCCCGAGGTGGAGGGCTGCGAGTCCATCACGGCCTTGGTGACCATGCGCGTGGTGGACGCCTGCGGGGCCGTGGCCGAGGACCAAGTAGTGATCACCGTCCTCAACGTGAACCGGCCGCCTACAGTCAAAGCCGATCCATAGAGATAAGCATCCTCGTGGAGGAAAGGGCCGCTTCGGCGGCCCTTTTCTTTTGCCAAAAGTTTGCAAAGAAAAGAGAGCGCAGATAGCATGCCCGCGCCGAAAAGGAGTCAGTCCATGGGAAACCTCGTCATCAAAGGTGGGACTCTGGTCACTCCTCGGCGCGTGGGACGGGGCACGGTGTACATCGAGGACGGAAAGATCGTGAGATTGGCGAAAGCTCCAGCAACTGAGGTCTTCGAAG
Organism: Methanomassiliicoccales archaeon; assembly: GCA_014361295.1. Lineage (NCBI taxonomy): Archaea > Methanobacteriati > Thermoplasmatota > Thermoplasmata > Methanomassiliicoccales > Methanomassiliicoccales archaeon. The sequence goes on from JACIVX010000100.1 coordinate 422, forward strand.
CGCGCGGGCTTTTGGTCCTTCCCGGAGCCATTGATGCCCATGTGCATTTCGCTCTTCCCGTGGCGGGGACGCGCTCGGCCGACGATTTTCACAGTGGTTCTTTGGCCGCGGCCTGCGGCGGGGTCACCACCTTCATCGATTTCACCCTGGGCCACCCTGAAGTTTCCTTGCCCGAAGCCCTGGAAAAGAGGCTTTCCGAGGCCAAAGTCTCCACCGTGGACTACAGCTTCCACGTGGAGATGATCGGCTGGACTCCTGATCGTGTCCGGGAAATTTCGGAGGTCAAGGACCTCGGGGTGCGTTCGTTCAAATTTTATTTGGCCTATTCTGAATCCGGCCGGCGCACGGACCTCCGCACCCTCAAGGCGGCCATGGAGGCCATCCGGGAAATCGGAGGCGTGGCCATGGTCCATGCGGAATGCGACGAGCTCGTGGACCCAAAGAAAGGACCGTTTCCTTGGGCCAGGCCGGCGATCAGCGAAGAGGTGGCCATCGCCGAG
>JACIVX010000101.1 GCA_014361295.1 Methanomassiliicoccales archaeon
AGATATTCACCTGCACTTCTCTTTTTCAATGAGTAATATGTGGCTATTCCTGCTATGGTGAAAAGTAATTGCATAAACCAGGGCGCAAGACTCAAGATGAATGTATTGGCAATAACAGAATTCGCAGCATGGAAATAATAGGATCCAATATTGCTGTAGATGAGTAAAACATGATATGGGAACAGCAACAAAATTATAAGCCAGCGCAGATTATCAAGATAATATTTCCTCATTTATAATGTGCCCCATGTGACTAAATCAAACCATTTCTGTTCATAATCAGGATAAGTGATGAAACAATATTAAATGTTTTATAAATAGTATATAAATCTCACTGATATGGGGTAGCGTCTAAACCATATAATAAGTAATTATTTTTTAGAATTTAAAGCAGCCAAGGACATGGAGACTTATCTTAATATTGAACGATTTTAATTGGAATACAATCCTAGGTTTTTTTCGCTAGGCCTGCTATTGAACTTTATCAAATGCTGGGGGTGATGAATATATAATTAAAGTAGTTTCTTGATCTTTGACACAAGAAAAGGTTGGATCTTGAAATAAAAATATTTTATTGAAATCCCTGCTGAGAATCATGGCAATTCCAAGTGCTTGAAATTGGGGGGGACGATCGAGCCAGTTACACTATAAAAAACTTATCTAAGCTAGCAAAGGTGTGGATTTTTATAGACCCTTCAAGGTCGTGCTTGTGAAAATTTCCACCGAGGACAAACTATCCTTGATTGGAGTAGCTGTTTTTTATTTTTAGTAGTTCTTTTTTTATAGCTTTTGCCATTTGCTTGGTCGTGTGTTTTCCTCCGAGGTCTGGGGTTTTTATTCCTTTTTTCAGGGTTTTTTTGAGGGCTTTTTCTATTAGTGTGGCTTCTTTGTTCTTGTTTAGGTGTTTTAGCAT
>JACIVX010000102.1 GCA_014361295.1 Methanomassiliicoccales archaeon
ACCGCACCGCCCAGGACTGCGAAAAAGGCGCAGTCTTCCATGATCCCCTGGGACGCCTTGCCGGCACGATTTTCTTCGTCGAGGCCACCGTGGTTGATGGAAACGGCGAAATCGCCGGGAAACGCGTGCTCAGTGTTCTCTCCAGGCCCGATGGAAAACTCGAGCCCATCCATCTCGCGATCCTTTATGACCTTGAGCCACGCGGAGGCCCCATCCCTTGGGATCCGCCCGATCCCGAGCGCATCCGGGCCTTCGTGGCCGAGAGTTTGCTTCCCCGATTCTTTGCGGAAGTTCAAGCCGAGCGGGAACGGCAGGCCCAGATCCGTCGCCGCTACGGCTTGCGATCCTTAGACATCCTTCTCTACGAGGCTGAAGGCCATCTTGTGGATCTTGAGAGCCGGCGGGCCTTTGGGGAAGAAATTCCCCAAGTGGTGATCGACCAAGCCCGAAGAAGACGTGAGGAGATCGAGCTCCGCCGCGAAAAACTCAAAGAGAGGATCCGACGCGAGACGACCCTCATCCCCGGAGAGATCCGCATCGTCGGCGTTTGTGCCGTCCTTCCTGCACCCGTCCCCGCCGATCAGGAACTCGTGCCTGATCCGGAAGTGGAGCGTATCGGAATAGAGACCGTGCTTGCCTATGAGCGGGCCCAGGGCCGGAATCCCGTGGACGTTTCCCAGGAGAACCTGGGCTACGACGTGCGTTCGGAAGGGCTGGAGGAGGTGCGGTACATCGAGGTGAAGGCCCGGGCCAAGCCCGGCCCGGTGACCCTCACCCAGAACGAGTGGTTCATGGCCCACCGTCTGGGTCCGGAATATTGGCTTTATGTGGTCACCCTTGAACCCTCCGGGCCGAAACTCTGGTGCATTCCCAACCCTGCTCGGCTTCCCGTGGAGAAGAAAACGG
>JACIVX010000103.1 GCA_014361295.1 Methanomassiliicoccales archaeon
CACATCGGCGGCTACCAAGTGTGCTCCAAATGGCTTAAGGACCGCCAAGGTCGCAGGCTCTCCCTCGACGAAATCCGCACCTACTGCCACATCGTCACCGCCCTCGCCAAAACCATCGAGATCCAACAGGCGATTGATGATCTTTATTCGCTGGTTGAAACAAACACTTGCAAAATGGTAATATAAATGCGTGTTTTCTTTTGTTTTTCAGACGAAACAGGTGCTTATGAATGTGAGCGGTCCGAGCGATTTGTAAAAGCCCATCCTTACTTTATTAGAAGCTCTGTTCTTTTAAGCGTCGATGACTGGGTACATATACATATTGAATACAAAAAACTTCTCAAAGAAACAGGTCTCCCATTCCAAAAGGAACTCAAGTGGTCATACATAGGCTCTATTGTTCAACATAGAAAACGAGGAGAGGCAATACCTCCTGACCGACCATATGCCGAGTTTTCATGCTTGTCCAATATGCAATTGTGGGGTCATGTTCGTAAGTGTCTTGAGCTGCTTAAAAGCGCAGATTTTTGCAAGATAATTTATACAGTGACAGACAATGCGTGTCAGGCCACAGGTAGAGTATCCAAAGAAATGATTTATCAAATGCACATCCAAGATTTAATGCAGCGCATCGAATATGAGATGAGAAAAGAAAATGGTTTAGCAATCATTTTTCTTGATCCTCTACCAGATGAGCGTACTAATCGATTCATTCGCGAGGCATATAGTTTATTTTATCAAAATGATCCATTTATTTCTCAGTACGAAGGCATAAAAGATAGCCTGGCGTACGAGCTGTCGCATCATAGTTCAGGGATTAGGTTGGCTGACTACGCTGCTGGTATATTTGCTGGCTTCCTACGCGGGTTCTCGCCGAGCCAAGAGTT
>JACIVX010000104.1 GCA_014361295.1 Methanomassiliicoccales archaeon
TACAGTGAGTGCTCTTGTCGGGCTGGCCTGGAATACACTAAGTAAACTTAAGTCGCAGGTTGTAAATGTTGTGATGTTGTATTGTCCTGCTGCGGCGTCTGGTTTAACTTTTAGGGTTAATGTTAGTGTTGCGTTTTCACCGAGTGGATCATCGTTTTCATTGTCGTCGTTGTCGTATGTTAGTGTTCCAATCGTCCAGATTCCCGTCTGAGGATCAAATGTTCCTTTTGTGGCCGTGTAGGATTGATATTCCACTGTAGAGGGTAGGTTTATTTGCATTTGTGTGTTAGTTGCGTTTTCCACACCCATATTCACGATCGTGACAGTGTAGTTGAATATTTGGCCTGGTGATAATCGAGTTGTTCCCGCTGTTGTGGCTTTTAGGTCTGTGAATGGTACATCGATGTCTACTCTTGCATAGTTGTTACCCCAATTCTCATCATTGCTCGCTCTGAAATAAAATTGTCCTGTGAGTGTTCCTGTTCCGTTCACAAGGCAGTAGAATGTTGCGGTTGCGGTTCCGTAGTATCCGTCTCCGAGGTACCATGTGCCGTTCTCATATGTTCCATATGTGGTGCTTACATTTTCTATTTTGAGTCGTGGCGTGATGTAGGCCTGTACTGTCACATTATCCAGGCTATAGCCCTGATCTGATGGGATGGTGTCTACTACTACCTCTATTTGTACATGGTCGCCAACCTTGGCAGTTGTCTGGTTTTGGTTTACTTCGTAGAAATAGCCATCTGCTGCTGAGACCGAACCTGCTGTGATAAATATAAGTCCCAGCAGTAACGGCACAAGCAAATATTTTCTCAAGGTGTATCACCCCACTTAACATTTTTTCTGCGATAATATATTTTATAAAATTAGTATTATATGATTTTA
>JACIVX010000105.1 GCA_014361295.1 Methanomassiliicoccales archaeon
TTTCATGTGATAATCATGAACCCATTTCCATCCAGCAACCCGCCTTATAAACTCCTTCTCTCTCCAAGCCTCTTTAATGGCCTTCCTCAACAGTTCAAGGTCTTTATCTATCTTCCTAAGTCTAAGTTTCTTCTTATCCATGGCCTTCTCCAACCTTGGGATTATTTCATCAGATAATTTAAGAAATATGGCCTCATTAACCGCCTTCCTGTATGCTTGCAGTTCCTTCTCTTTAATCTGGATCTTATTATCTATATCAGTTAGTTTACTCTTGATTTTCTTGAGTTCTTCCTGTTTCTTGCTTAGGGCCCTGGATCTGTTTTTATATATTTTGTGTTCATGTTCTATTTGTTTGAGTTCTTCCATTATGGTGTTTTTTAGGCCTTCTATTAGCATTTTATCAGTTTCCAGTTCCCTTATTTCTCTCTTTTTGTTTCCTATTTCTTGGTATTGTTTCATGTTTTTGTATTTTACCAGACCATTTATTATATCCTCTATTGCCTGGCCTTTTACAGCCTCATACTGGTTTATTCCCATTTTTCTTCCTTCAAGGTATGCGTTTAGGCCTCTTATTTCAGTATTGAGTTCTCTTATCTCTTTTTTTACCTTATAGTATTCTTTTTTAAGTTCTTCTTCTTCCTTCTCCAAGTGTATATAATACTCTCTAATCTCTGGGTACATCTCCTTGGCCTTTTGAGTCCTTGCACGGTTCTTATTCACCTCTAAGCCCTCAAGGATGTTCTGTTCCTTATCCTTGATCTTATCCTCAGTTTCTATTAGTTGATCTTGAAGATACTGGATCTTTTTAGTGGTTGCTTCTATCTCCTTGCTCTTATCATCCCCAACCTTATCCCAAGCCCTTAGTTCCTCC
>JACIVX010000106.1 GCA_014361295.1 Methanomassiliicoccales archaeon
GAGGGTACATGGGAACTGGAGAAACCAGTTCTCGTAAAGTCTTTCCCAGGCGAGCGAGATAAGAAAGGACCAAAAGCCCGGTGAGGATTCCGTCGCCGGTGGTGGAATAGCGGCGGAAGACGATGTGGCCGGAGGGCTCGCCGCCGAGATCGATCGCGTGCTCCCGCATGGTCCAGGCCACGAATCTATCGCCCACCGGAACGCGAAGAACTTCGAAGCCTCGCTCCTGAAGGTATGCTTCCGCCCCGAGATTGGCAAGGACTGTGAACACCACAGCTTTCTTGCGGATCTCGCCCCATCCCAAAAGATGAGGAGCAAGGGCGGCCATGAGTTGATCGCCCTCCACGATTGCGCCCGTCTCATCCACGAAAACGGCGCGGTCGCCATCACCGTCGAAGCCGATTCCAAGATCAGCGGATAGTTCGCGCACCGTTTGGGAAAGAAGGGTTGGGGAAGCCGCCCCGCTTGCGTTGATCTTTGCTCCATCGGGCTCAGCACCCAGAAGGTGGATCTCCGCGCAACTTTCCTGAAATATCTCCGGGGCCACTACTGCCGTGGCTCCGAAGGCGCAATCCAAAACGATTTTTAGTCCGGAAAACCTTGGACTCTTAACCCATTTTCGTAAAAGCTCCAAATATCTTTCCTGCGCCTCGGAAAAGGTGCGGATATTCCCGAAACTTTGGCCGGTGTGGTTTAAGCTCAGACAAGCCTCGACCCTTTCCTCTTCCGCAACGGCGAGTTTTAATCCCTCGGGATTGTAGAATTTAAGGCCATTATCCTCGGGCGGATTATGGGAGGCAGAGATGACAAGGCCGAGGTCGAA
>JACIVX010000107.1 GCA_014361295.1 Methanomassiliicoccales archaeon
TATGACACTTAATTTGTCCTTGTGACGTTGAGCATCCTGTATTATCTTGTTTAATATGTTTTTTATCTTGGCTGCTTTCTGGTCTGTGAACATGGACCCGCTTATATCCACTACAAGTGCTATGCTAGCCCTTGCACCATGTTTTCTGATCTTCTCGCGGAGATCCTCTGGTTCCACCATTATACGACCTTCTGATTTGAGGGCCGCTGCTCTCAATGTTGCATCTATGGCTATGTCCTTCGATTTCCCCTTTAACATTTTGCTCTTTACATATTTCCCCTTCTCTGTTTTTGATTCTACTCTGCTACCATAGAGTCTCCTGTTCTTCTTACCCTTAAATTTCAAGATCTTTTTAAGGTCTATGTCAACCTCCTCTTCTTTTATTGTCCTTTCACTGGGATTTGGCGCCATCTTCAAATCAGCCGAGCCCAAGCTGGGTTGTCTGCTCTCACCACCGTATCCCTTCTCATCCGGCGGGGGGTTCTCACCCCCCACGGCTTCCTCCTCAGACTCTCCAAGTTCTTCCTGTCCCATTTCACCCTTTGCCTTTTGTATTTGCCTTTTCACATCCTGACGGGCATATGATCTTTCAGGTATTCTCTCCCCTAGGACCAGTTCAACAGCCTCTTCAAGATCCTCAGGCAAGACCCTTGTCCTACCATTGTATGCCGCTATAGCCTTTGACGCTTTAAGGATGGCTATGTCAGCCCTGTGACCATCCACGCCAACGTTAACGCATATTCTCGCGATAAGTTCCAATAGTTTCTCATCTATCTTAACATGGGGTAA
>JACIVX010000108.1 GCA_014361295.1 Methanomassiliicoccales archaeon
GGCGGAGCTTTGCTCCGCCCCCCCAACTCTATATAAATCAAAACTCAATTATTCCTTTATTTTCCAAACAATTCCCTTTCCCTTTATACTACGGGCGATTTTCTGTAGCTTTACGAGAATTTTGATTTTTTCCTCAAATGGAAGCCTAGCTTGCTCTTTGCGAAATCTCTCCTTCCCTTCAAAAATTTCCTCTCTCGTGAGTATCTTGTCCTTATCAAAGATTATCTTTTGTTTATCCTTTTTCATAAAACTCAAACCTCCCCCTTAACCCGAATTTATCTAATATATTTTGAAGCTTCTCTTGATCAACTTCCGCCTCCTGAATCAGTTTTTCAACCTTCTCCCTGTCTTTACTCCGACCCGCCCTTAGAAGGATTGCTATAAGGTATTCCGGAGTTAATCACTTTCGTTTTTCCCCCTCATATTCCATTGTTCTCGCTCTTTCCACCGCTTCCTTCTCCAGCTCGTCTGCATAGATGAATTGAACAGGAACCCCTTCAATCATTATGTGTTCGCCTTTCCAAAAGCATCCTTTTGCCTTTAGATATTCAAATATAGGGGACAAGTCTATTATAGTTTGTTCAGTTCGAGTTTCCGTTAGGATGAAGATATCTAAATCGTTATGTTAAGAAAGGCTCTGTATAGAAGAGGGTAGCGATGCCGCCTCCTATTGCGTAATCCTTGATGAGCCCCTTTTCTTTCAATTCATTTATAACCTGTATAGCTTCTCGCATTTGAATTCAATTTTAATTATAAAGAAAAAGGGGGGCAACCCCAAAGGGGTTG
>JACIVX010000109.1 GCA_014361295.1 Methanomassiliicoccales archaeon
TGACCCCTAGGCTCATGCGGGAGACGGCGGAGCTCGCCCGGAAATATGGGGTTCTCTTGCACACGCATCTCGCCGAGACCTTGGACGAGGAGGAGTTTTGCCTCGCGAAATTCGGGAAAAGGCCCGTGGAGTATCTTGAGGATCTCGGCTGGCTTGGTCCGGATGTATGGATTGCCCATGCCGTTCATTTGAACGACGAGGACATTCAGAAGCTTGCACGGGCCGGAGTGGGCGTGGCCCATTGTCCTTCCTCCAACATGCTTTTGGGCTCGGGAATTGCGCCCATTCCCAAGATGCTCGAAGCGGGGATGAAGGTGGGGCTGGCCGTGGACGGCTCGGCCTCCAACGACGCCTCCAACATGATCCGGGAGGCTCGCCAGGCCATGCTTCTTTCCCGCGTGAAATACGGGGCGGAGAGCATGCCCGCCCGGAAAGCCCTGTGGATGGCCACCATGGGCGGAGCGAAGGTCATGGGCTGGGAAAAGGAGATCGGCTCCCTCCAGCCCGGGAAATGCGCGGACCTCTCCCTCTGGGATATTTCCACGCTCGAGTTCGCCGGTGCCGCAGATCCCGTGGCCGCCCTCCTTCACTGCGCTGCTCAATACGCGGATTTAGTGATGGTGAACGGAAAAATTCTTGTGCGGGGTGGGGAACTTGTGGACAGCCGCCTTTATCGCTATGTTCCGCGGCAAAGGGAGATCGCGCGGAGGTTGGTGTACGGGCGATGAAGGTGCGGGTGAGCTTATATTTTCCGTTCCG
>JACIVX010000110.1 GCA_014361295.1 Methanomassiliicoccales archaeon
TGCCTGCCGGCGAGTGGGAGGCCCTAAGCCCGCTCTTTGCGGATTTGGAGAAGCGGCCTTTAGGATCCCGCACAGAAGTGGAGCAGGCTCTTTTGGACCTCTCCGAGCTCCTTTCGGCCATCGAGGAGGAAGGGGCCATCCGCTACATCCGCATGACCTGCGACACCACGAACCCCGAGCATGAGAAGGCCTATTTGGCATTCTTGGAAAACGTGGTTCCCCGCGTGGAGGAGGCGCTCCATCGCCTGCGGGTGCGGTTCACTGGGGTCCCGGCTTGGAAGGATCTCCCCCTTGAGCGCTACGAGGTCCTGCGGCGCAAATGGGAAAACGCCGTCCGCATCTTCCGTGAGGAGAATATCCCCCTGAAAGTGGCGGAAGAGAAGCTTGGCCAGCGCTACCAAAAGATCTTCGGGGCCATGACGGTGGAGTTCGAAGGCCGCCCCCAGACCCTCCAACAGATGGCCAAATACTTGGAGGAGCCGGATCGTCGGGTGCGGGAGCGAGCCTGGGAGCTTATCGCCGAGCGGAGACTCCGCGATAAAGGCGAGATCGAGGACATTTTCGAGGAACTCCTTGACCTTCGTGAAAAGCGCGCGAAGAACGCGGGGTTTGAGAATTTCAGGGACTACGCGTTTTGCGAGCGGGAGCGGTTCGACTATGGCCCCAAAGAGTGCGAGGAATTCCACAAGGGCGTGGAGGAGGCGGTGGTGCCCCTTCTGCGCCTTTTGCACAAGGAGCGGGCCAAGCGG
>JACIVX010000111.1 GCA_014361295.1 Methanomassiliicoccales archaeon
TCCCGCTTTGGCGCACCCGGTCAACTCGTTTTTGGGTTATTCACCGGAGAAAAGATCCGGTCCCTGGGGCCGGAACCGCTGCCGATGCCCCAAAAGCCCGTGGAGAAGCCGACGCTCTTCGTCGCCTTCCGGAAGGGTGGCAGCGATGGCCTCGGCCACCTGCCAGAAAGCTTCGAGGGCACCAAAGGTTTGGGCCAGAAGTTCGTCGAGGTCCTCGATATCCCCACGCTTCCAAAGAACGCAGGCCCGCTGGAGGGCGTCGATCATGGTGTTGAAACGGTCCGGCCATCTCTCCCGCTCCTGGGGCGCGAGAAGCTGTATGAATTCCTTTTGCTTTTTGATCAGGCCGCGCCTCGTAAGTTCTTCCAAGTCCACGCCGCGGGCCTGGGCCAATTTCCGCGCCTCGTCGAATTCCAAGCGGTTTCGACCGTAACTCCACCGCCAAAGGAGGTAGAACTGGGTTTCCCCATCCACGGCGCCAAGGTGCCCATTTTTCAGGATCTGACGCACAGCGAATTCCGCGGTGAATCTTCGGGCCACATCCAAAAGTTCGCGCACGGAGACGGCCTCGCCCGAGAGTTTCAGGACCTTGCTGTATTTTCCGAAGGCCTCCACAGCCGGTCCGATGGCGCTCATGAAGAAATCCGCGCCATGGATGCCGCTCCGCCAAAATTCTGGGAGTCTTTCCGCGAGTTTTTGGCGGATCTCCTCCTGCACCTTTCCGAAATC
>JACIVX010000112.1 GCA_014361295.1 Methanomassiliicoccales archaeon
GCAAAGCCTCAAGTTCCTCGAGAGTTCCCAAATTCGCCGCGGTCTTTTCCCATTGGGCCCAGATCTCCTCCGCTGCCCGGGAAAGCTCAGCCAGGGTCATGGCGGCCAAGTGTACTTCCCCCTCACCCTTTTCCGCAAAGCCCGCTAAAATTCGGCCACCATGAGCACGGTTTGGTTCACGGATTTTTCGGCGTCCCCGGAGATAAACCTCCTCCAAAAGCTCCGGGTTCTTCTAAGGGAGGCCGGCCTTCCCAACATTTTCAAGGCCGGGCAACTTGTGGCCATAAAACTCCACTTTGGGGAGCTGGGAAACCTCGCATATCTTCGGCCCAATTATGTGCGAGTGGCCGTGGACGAGCTCAAAAATCTGGGAGCGAAACCTTTCCTCACCGATGCCAACACGCTCTATGTTGGTACGCGCTCCAACGCCGTGGATCACCTTCTCACCGCCGCGCAAAACGGATTTGTGTGGGAGGTGGTGGGTGCGCCGGTGATCATCGCCGATGGGCTCCGCGGCGCAGACGAGGTGGAGATCCCAGTGGATGGGGAATACGTGAAACGCGCGAAGATCGGGGCAGCTGTGGCCCTGGCCGATGCCCTTTTGGTGATGACCCATTTCAAGGGCCACGAGCAGGTGGGATTCGGTGGCGCCCTGAAAAACCTGGGCATGGGCTCGGCCTCCCGCGCCGGGAAGCTTC
>JACIVX010000113.1 GCA_014361295.1 Methanomassiliicoccales archaeon
GAAGAAGTCAATAAGCGGTCAAAGGAAAAGGAAGAATTAGAGAAAAAACTTGAAGAAATAAGGCTTAAAATAAGGAGAAAGGAAAGCACGGTCATTGATTTTGAAATAATAAAGAAAGGATTTGAAGGATTTTATAAGGTTTATCCCTCACTTGAACCAAAGGAAAGGCAGGCACTGGCAAGGCTTTTCATAAAAGAGGTAAAAATCTTCAATGATAAAATAGATGTTGAATTTCTTGAGTTTCCAGAACTTGCCCATCGGGAGCCTCTCCAGATTTTGAAAGAGCCGTCAATTAGGGGAGCCATCTTAATGGCTGTTTCAAACTCCTTCAATGTCTCCTTCCGACTTATCCGCACAAGAGAAAAGGCAGGAAAAATAAAACTCTCTCTTTCTCCTATTCTGGATTGATAATGAACGCACCTGCACCTGCCCCCAAAGAGGAAAATTTTTTTAAAAAAGACTTGACTTTTTGATTTTCTTTGCTATATATTATTATGTGATGTTAAACGATGATAAACTTTGGCAAGCTCAAAAGGAGTTAAAACTATGATGGAAGGGTTTGGAGAAATAATGACCCTTGAGGAGACCGCAAAATATTTAAAAATAGGAAAATCTACTCTTTATAAGATGGCAAGGGAAGGAAAAATCCCTGCTGTGAAAATTGCTA
>JACIVX010000114.1 GCA_014361295.1 Methanomassiliicoccales archaeon
CGTGCCCTTTGGGGCGATGATGCGTATCGGCCGCCAAGCTCCATCGTTTGGAGGAAGCTCCGGATCCAACACGGCCTTCACCGCGAAACACACGGCCGAGGCGGTCACGGAAAACGGCGCATTCACCGGAAAATCCACTTGCGGAGAACTCCCCGTGAAATCCACCTCTAATTCTTCATCGTGCACGCGCAATTCCACGCACACCAGAATCCCTTCGTCCAAGGAATCCGCGAACCTGTAGACCCCGTTTGGCACGGCTTTTATCGCCGCGCACATCCGTCGCTCTGCATAACGACAAAGCTCTTCGTAAGCGGAAAGAAGCGTTCTTATCCCGAAACGTTCGGCCAAAGAGGAGAGGCGGCGGATCCCCGTTTCCACCGCGGCCCGCTGGGCCCGCAGATCCCCTTCGCGCTCTTTGGGCGTGCGCACGTTGGCCAGAATCAAGGAAAAAAGATCCTGATCAAGCTCGCCTTTTCGCCAAAGTTTTACGGGCGGGATGCGTAGCCCCTCTTGGAATATCTCCGTGGCCTGGGCGGGAAGGCTTCCAGGGGTCATCCCACCCACGTCGGCATGGTGGGCGCGCACGGCCACAAACCCCAAAATCGTTTCGCCTAAGAAAGCTGGGGCCACAAAGGTGATGTCGGGAAGAT
>JACIVX010000115.1 GCA_014361295.1 Methanomassiliicoccales archaeon
CAATCAAGCTCATGCAAAGCTGGCTCCTCTCGGTATAACTTGTTTAGATCGCGCACCCAAAGCTGAATCCCCCGGTGTTCCGGCCGGGAAAGGAGCCACCAATCGAGCTCGCCATTGTGGTTCCACTCCCGCTCTTGAGCGAATTCCCCGCCCATGAAAAGGAGCTTCTTTCCGGGAACGGCGTACATGTACCCCAAAAGGAGCCGAAGGTTTGCCAATTTCTGCCAGGGATCGCCCGGCATCTTACCCAAAAGGGAGCCCTTTCCATGCACCACCTCGTCGTGGGAAAGGGGGAGGACGAAGTTCTCGGACCACGCGTAAAGCCCGCGGAATGTGAGTTTCCCATGATGGTATTTGCGGTAGATCGGATCGAGCCGGAAGTACTCCAGAGTATCATGCATCCAGCCCATGTCCCATTTGAACCCAAACCCGAGACCCCCGGCGTAGGTGGGACGGGAAACCCCGGGCCAGGCCGTGGACTCCTCGGCATAGGTCTGGACATCGGGAAAACGCCGATAAACCTCCTCATTGAACCGGCGAAGGAAATGAATGGCATCGAGGTTTTCCCGGCCGCCGTAGGGGTTGGGAACCCAT
>JACIVX010000116.1 GCA_014361295.1 Methanomassiliicoccales archaeon
TGAGCCTGCGCCGCTACGAGATCGGGAAAGAAGCGGAGATAAAGAACGCCGAGAAGTTCAAGGATTGGAAGTACACGCGGAAGCGCCAAAAGGAGCTGTGTAAGCCCGGGTACCTGATGCACGTCATGCCCATTGACCGCGGAAACGAGGCGGACCCTGAGATCTGTGACGATCCGGAACTTTCCTGGATGTACGACCAGGCGGAGAACCGTTTGCACGTGCAGAAGGCCATTCTCTCCCTCACCATGGGCGGCCGCCCCTCATAAAGGGCGGAGTTCGCGCGAAATTGCCACGGCCAGGGCAATGCCCTGGCCGTTTTCTTTTTCGGGTTACCGATGTCCCTCCCTCAGGGGTTGACTTCGAACCCCAATTTGGCTAGACTAGCATACGTGCAGATGTATAGACAAGCTGACCCTTCCATCCCTGCTTTGGACCGCCGAAGTCCGGTCCCCCTTTACTACCAGCTAAAAGAGATCTTCCGGTCCTGGATCACCTCCGGAAAATTCGAAGCCAACGAGCGCTTCCCCTCCGAAACTGAACTGCAAAAGATGTTTGGGGTAAGCCGGATGACGGTGCGGCGCGCCCTCTC
>JACIVX010000117.1 GCA_014361295.1 Methanomassiliicoccales archaeon
CCTTGGGGATCATCTGCGCAAGGCCCAGCGCAAATGGGAAGAAGTGGAGGGGCGTTTTAAGGGTGTGCAGGAGAAAATCGCCGCTTTAGCCCAAAAGGAGGGAAGATGAAGGGGGTCTTCGGAAGATATTTGTGGGTGGACCTTTCCACGGGCCGGATCACGGAGAAGGAGACCCCAAGGCATTGGTACGAATTGCATCTGGGCGGGCGGGGAATGGCCGCGCGCCTCCTTTTGGAACATGTGCCGCCGGGAACTGATCCGTTCTCCCCGGAGAACGCCCTTGTTTTTGCTACCGGTCCTTTTCAGGGCACGGGCCTGGCGGGAGCGGGAAGACACGTGGTGATGGCCATCTCTCCTAAGACTCGCTCCATTGCCGATTCTTATGTGGGCGGATTTTTAGGCCACGAGCTTGGCCGCTCCGGCTACGACGGTCTTTTCATTTTCGGAAAAGCACCGGAACCTGTTTATCTTCTCGTTTACGAGGGGAAGGCAGAACTCCGAGAAGCCCGGGATCTTTGGGGGAAATTCACGGCCGAAGTGGAAAGGGAACTTGTGCGCCGCCATCCCGGGGTGCGGGTGGCCGCGA
>JACIVX010000118.1 GCA_014361295.1 Methanomassiliicoccales archaeon
GCCGCCGCACGCTGGGCCCTTGCTGCCGGCGAAAAGGACGAGGCGGAAAAACTCCTCGCCCAAGGGATCGAGGCTTTGCGAGATTTGGCGCGGGAACTCAGGCCGCCCCTTTTGGACGAGGCCGGACTGGCCCCAGCCCTGCGTAAACTCCTTTCCAACTTCGCAGCCGCAGGATTAGAAGTAAACGCAGAAATCGAGGAGGGAAGGTATCCCGAGCTCGTGGAGACCGTGGCCTTTCGGGTGATCCAGGAATCCTTGGAGAACGTGCGGCGCCATGCCCAAGCCAAACAGGTTTTCCTGAGCCTTGGGGAGGAGAACGGCTGGCTCTGCGGGGAGGTGCGGGATGATGGGAAAGGATTTGACCCGAAGCGAACTACGCCCGGGCTTGGTCTTTCGGGAATGCGGGAGTGGGTGGAGCTTTTAGGAGGGACCCTGGCCATCGATTCCCGGCCTGGCCAGGGAACCCGCGTGTGCTTCCGCCTCCCTTTGCAAAAAACGGCCTAAAGGCTACTCGTAGCGAAGAGCCTCCACGGGATCGAGTCGGGAGGCGCGGACTGCCGGGTA
>JACIVX010000119.1 GCA_014361295.1 Methanomassiliicoccales archaeon
GGCGACGACGTGCATGAGGGCCGGAGCTTTGACGTGGGCGGATACCGGGAGATGTGCCGAAGGCTGGGCGTGGAACTTTTGAACTTGCGGGAGCGCGGGTTCGAGGAATTGAAGCTCGATGGCGGCGTTCTGCGCTCTGTTTTCATCGCCAAGGCCGTGCGGGAGGCGGAGGTGGTGGTGAATCTGCCCAAGCTCAAAACCCACGCCCTCACCACCTTCACCGGGGCGATAAAGAATTTCTACGGAGTGATTCCCACGGGACTGCGCACGGCCCTGCATGGGGAGCATCCTCAGCCCGCGGAGTTTGCCAAAGTGTTGGTGGACATTTTTTCCTTGGTGCGGCCGGCTCTCACCGTGATGGACGGGGTGGTGGCCATGGAAGGGCCCGGTCCGGCCAATGGAACTCCCCGGCCTTTGGGCCTTATCCTGGCCGGCGCCGATGCCGTGGCCGTGGATGCAGTGGCCCAGGCCATCATTGGGCTGGATCCCCTTCGGGTTTGGACCACTTACCATGCCCACATTCGGGGATTGGGTGTGGGGGATCTTCGAAAGATCGAAG
>JACIVX010000120.1 GCA_014361295.1 Methanomassiliicoccales archaeon
ATCAACGGAGGCCGCGATCATGTCGCTGGTGGGAGGGTACATGTGGATGTTGGTCATGGCGGCGTTGAGGGCGATGAGCAGTTCCAGTTCTCTTAACAAAGAGGGCCCCCTCATAATCCCTGATACGTATCTTCTCATTTCTGCCATACATCCGCTCCTTGAGGTAATTCAGGATCTCCTTCGTGGCCTCAGGTGGGATGAAGGTCATGTAGCGGTAGTTCACCTTCTTCCTGACAATATCCAGCGTTATGATCTCATCCATGAGTTCATCCCTGGCATTGAAGAGGTCCTCAACCGTTTCAAGTTCACGGCCAATGGCATCACCTGCAGCATCCAGGAACTTCCTGATGGTCAGCCTCCTGGCCTCTGCCTGCGCCATACCTGAAAGTGCCATGAGGTAAATGAGGGCCTTCTCCCTGGGTGGTGCCATGCTCACAAGTGTCCTGAGTTCCTCCTTTGTGATGAGTTTGCCGTAGTTCTGCTCCAGGCAGATGTCTCCTGAGGGCTGTCTGAGTTTTGGCATTGTGATGTCCATGGCCTCATAGAATGACCTTACGG
>JACIVX010000121.1 GCA_014361295.1 Methanomassiliicoccales archaeon
ATTCCTTCCCTATGATCAATCTCCCGGTGAGCGCTTGGAACCGGTGGGGATATATGGCGTGGTGATCTGCTTTGAATCATCGTTTTCCGGGCCAACCCGAGTTTTGACCAAGAAAGGCGCGGAAGTGCTGATTGTTTCCACCAACGACGCCTGGTTTGGCCGGACGCGAATTCTCTGGGAGCACTATGCCATGTGTTCCTTGCGGGCTGCGGAGACGGGCCGGGCCGTGGTGCAAGTGGGGCAAACGGGGATCACCGGCGGCTGGGAGCCAAAGGGGCGGGAGCTTGCGCGGTTTCCGTTGGGGGAGGGTGTGTTCGTCCTGGAGGTTCCACGGTTCTCCGGGCGAACGCCTTACGTCCTCCTCGGCGATTTTCCCGCGCTTATTTTGGCCGGTGGACTAGTTTTGTGGGGGATGGGAAAAGGGGGCCCGCGGCCGCGGGCCCCTTAAAACTCATGGAGGCCGGCATCCCTAACGCCTAAGGGGCGGGAGCCACCTCGATGGTGATCGTGGCCTGAGCGGAATTGTTGAGGTCATCCCACACCTGGAATGTGGCCGT
>JACIVX010000122.1 GCA_014361295.1 Methanomassiliicoccales archaeon
AGCTTGCGCGTCTTTATAAGGAAAACCTTCTCGATTTCTCCCAGGCCACCGCGTTTAACCTCGACGAATTCTTGGGGCTTCCTCCCGAAGACTCCGGGTCATTTCGATCCTACATGACGCGGAACTTCTGGAGTTCAGTGAACTTGCGACCGGAGGCCTGTCATATTCCCCATAGCCTCCCAAAGGGTCCGGAGGCGGAGTGCCGGCGCTATGAGGCATTGATCGCGGAGAAAGGCGGCCTCGATCTTGCCATCCTCGGCCTCGGAAAAAACGGACACATCGCGTTCAACGAACCGGGAACTCCTTTCGAGTCCCTGACCCATGTGGCCGAGCTTTCCGAGGAGACCCGCAAAGCGGAGGCCGAACGCTTCGGAAGCTCGGAAGAAGTGCCGAAGAAAGCGATCACCATGGGCATACGCACCATCATGAATGCCCGGGAGATCCTGCTTTTGGTGTCGGGGCCGGAAAAGGCAGAGATTCTTGCGCGAGCTCTTTTTGAGCCGGTGACGCCAAAGGTCCCGGCCTCGGTGCTACAGCTCCATCCGGCCCTCACCGTG
>JACIVX010000123.1 GCA_014361295.1 Methanomassiliicoccales archaeon
GATCGGGTTCGAGACAAAGCTAAACGTGACCGGGGTCCCATCGGGAGCGGCGACCCACCCCGTCCCCACCACGTACACCTCCACCGTGGCCGTGAACGTGTGGCTTTCCCCGACCTCGTTGGTATCCGCAAGTGGGCTCAACCGGATCCGGGCCTGGCGGTACTCGTAGGTTTTCTCCGCATCAGGGCTGCTTGAGCCAACCCCGGTCTCGGCGGTGACCGTTCCGGTGCCGAGAACATCGGCCAGGGCGTGGACCTTGACCAGGCCGGGCTTCGTGGCCCGGATCGTCACCTGGGCTTGGCCGTTCACGATCGCGGCGGGGTTTGTGCTCACGATCGTCGCGGTGCCGGTGGTGTCTGAGGCGATGGAGAACGTGACCGAGCCGCCGTTCGGGGGCACGACCCAGCTTGCTCCGTTCCAGACCCACACGGTGGCGGTGATGATGTGGTTCTCGCCCACTTCGTTGGTATCCGAACCTGGGGTGAGCTCGATCTTGGCTTGGCGGTACTCATACGTCTTTGTGGCTGAGCTGCTCGAGCCGCC
>JACIVX010000124.1 GCA_014361295.1 Methanomassiliicoccales archaeon
GCGTTCCCTGGTTCGTGCGCTACGTGGAGGAGCTGCGGGAGCTGGGATGGAACCCGATGGTTGGGGAAGCTGACCCGGGAGTGGATGCCGTGCAGATCATGACCTTCCATCAGGCCAAGGGTCGCGAATTCACCGCGGTCTTTCTCACCGGGCTTGTGGAGGATTTCTTCCCCGGACGCATCCAGCGCCCTGTCTTTTCCCTTCCACGGGAGCTCATTTTGGAGGACCTTCCTCCTGATGTGGCCCATGTTGAGGAGCAGCGCCGCCTTTTTTATGTGGGGATGACCCGGGCCAAACGCTACCTTTTCCTCCTTTCATCTGACGACTACCGTCTTCCCGGGGAGGAGCCGCGCAAGCGGCCGGCGAAGATCTCCCGGTTCGTGGTGGAGGCCTTGGGCGAAGAGAACCTCAGCCCCCGAGTGGAACCGAGCGCGCCCCTTTTCCGCATAAGCCGCGCGGCCCGGTCGCCCAGCTCAGTCCCTGCCGCCCGCACAGAAGGTGTTCTCCAGCTCTCCTTCC
>JACIVX010000125.1 GCA_014361295.1 Methanomassiliicoccales archaeon
CGAAAGGCAGCGGAGCTGCAACCGGACCTTGTTCTTTGGGATCTCCTCATGCCCGCAGGCGGTCTTGAGGGCCTTCGGCGCCTGCGGGAGAAGCTCCCTGAGGCCAAAATCCTCGTGCTCACCGCCTTGGATGCGCCTGGTCTTGGCCCGGAGGCCCTGCGAGCCGGGGCTCATGGTTTTGTGGCCAAGACCGCAAGCCCCGAGGAAATCCTTTCCGCCATTGAAAATATCCTCCGCGGCGAACTTTTCCTTCCCAAAGACGTGGGCCTCACCTCCCGCGAACGGGAGATCCTTTCCCTTTTGGTTCAGGGGCTACGCCTCGCCGAGATCGCCGAAAAACTTGGGATCTCCCAAAAGACCGTGGAATCCCACCTGGAAAACCTCAAGGAAAAACTGGGTTGCCGAAGTGTCCCCGAGCTTCGGGCTCTGGCCATGCGCTGGCAAACTCCTACGGATTCCCCATCGCCCAGGGACTAAAGCGAAGTAGGATTTAACCTGTGCGGGTTTTGGTGGTGG
>JACIVX010000126.1 GCA_014361295.1 Methanomassiliicoccales archaeon
CCTCGTGCCAAAGGGCGGCGCGCTCCAGGGCCCGCTGCACCTGGGCTCGAAGATCCCCGCGGAACCCGTTGATCCTGAGCCCGAAGGCCACGTTTTCAAAGATGGATTTGGGGAAGGGATTGGGCTTTTGGAAGACCATGCCGATGCGCCTGCGTACCTCCACCGGGTCCACCCCGCGGCCGTACAGATCCACGCCGCGGAAGAGGATTTGACCAGAGGTGCGCACACCAGGGATAAGGTCGTTCATGCGATTCAAAGCCCTAAGGAACGTGCTTTTTCCGCAGCCTGAAGGTCCAATGATGGCGGTGATACGCTTCTCCGGAATATCAAGGGTGATCTCCCGCAGCGTGTGCTGCGTGTCGTACCAAAGGCTGAATTTGCGGACCTGAAAGATTGGAACTTCTGTATCCGGCAAAGGAAGGACGTTGTCCCTCATGTCCACCTCCGTTGATATCTGTTCCGGAGCCAAATGGCGAGGAGATTGAGGAGGACGTGCAAAGAGAGGATGACAAGG
>JACIVX010000127.1 GCA_014361295.1 Methanomassiliicoccales archaeon
GCAGACGGAGACCATCAAAGGGGACGTGTTCAAAGCCGTAAAAAATCTGGTGCGGCGCGGGCGGCGCTTCGATTTGGTGTTCATCGGTGCTCCATATGAGCCGGGTTTGGCCGCCGAGGCCTTGAGGGCCGTGGCCGAGACGCTTCCCCTCCGGCCGGGAGCATTGGTGGTGGTGGAAACCTTTCACAAGGAGGAGCTGGGCGACTCCTTCCCGCCCCTTTCTCTCCTGGATTCCCGCGTCTACGGGGAGACACGCCTCACCTTCTTTCGGTTTGGCCCAGCGGAGAAGAACCGGTAAACTTCGGCCCAACCATGGCGCCCCTCATCCTTCTCACCAACGACGACGGGTATCTTTCCCCTGGGCTCCATGCCCTGCGTCGGATGCTGAGCGAGCTTGGGGAGGTCTGGGTTTTGGCTCCGGAGAAGAACTGGTCCGCAGCCTCTCGAACCCGGGTCTTTCACAAACCTCTTCGGGTGTATTCCGCCCAGCTTCCCGATGGCTCCCTGGTCC